>JBLHIC010000025.1:0-28337 GCA_047614245.1 Flavobacteriaceae bacterium | reverse complement strand
GCACCTTTTGCATAGTAGATATAATCCTGATTTTCAACCAAAACTAGTGATGGTTCTTTACCCCCTTCTTTGCGTTTTCCATCTAAATATTTATCTTCCTGTAGCTCTAGAAATTGTTGCACTTTTTCTTCGGAATACTTCTGTTTTAAGGACATTAGAGCCGCATATTGAGATAAGGTTTCTAATATCATGAGTCGTCCTTGAACATTCGCGGCTTCAACTTGCATCCCGAACCACTGATGTGCCAGTTCATGTGCCGTCACATAAAATGCCATGTCGACATCTTCCTCATCATCTATGTCTAAAACAAATCCGATAGCTTCTGAAAATGGTACGGTTCCTGGAAATGATTGCGCAAATTCTGCATAGCGCGGGAATTCTACAATGCGCAGCTGCTGATACTGATACGGACTGAAATTAGTACTGTAATAGTCAAACGACGTCTTCATTGATTGCATCATTCTATCTAAATTATAGTCATGTTCTTTATGATAGTAAATTTCTAAATCAACAGCTTTTGCTGTAGGATCTGACGCTGCTAGCCAAGTATCCCTTTTAACTTCATATTGAGCTGAAACTATTGAATAAAAGTTAATCATTTCGATGTCCATTTTATAATGAAAATAGTTTCGATCGTTTTCTTTCCATTCTTTTATTAGATTCCCCGGCGCAATCGCCGTCTGACTTTCATCCGTCCCTATAATGATTTCAAATTGAATACCATCAGAATCCCCACCAGACTTAGCATTAACTAACTCTTTGGCGTCATCCCTCCCAGCCTTGTTCGATCTAGGCAGTAAAGCATAATCGTCACGTTCATTATCATCTTGAAGTTCATATTTTTTAGTGTAACCTAATGTTGGAAAATCTTCATTGCTAAAAAACGTCCCGTTATGTACAATGTTAGTACTAGATCTACCATGCTCAAACCCCTTGGTAGTAAAGGTTTGCTTAAAATTCATTTTTATAGAATCTCCAGCCAGTAAGGGTTGCTTTAATACATATATGTTATAATCAAATGCTGCATACTGATTATCAATTGTTGCTCCACCTTCAAAAGAAACAGCCTCCAGTGCTATGTTTGATTCTATTAGTTTCTGAATGTGAATTTCTTCAATGGGCGTGTCATACGTATTTTTCAGAAAGTAAAACCCTTCAGCACTGTAATCTCTTGACTTTGGATATAGTTCTACTTTTAGATTAACAGCAACTATTTTTGGTTGTGGCAGATACTCAAACTCTTTTAATGTTTTCTCATAATCAACCCTAAACGCTGTCGTCTCAGAGTTCGTCCAATACTTATTTAAGATATTCGTATTGTAAAAAATATAACTACCTAGCATTATAAAAGACACAAGGGTAACTACTCCTAACTTTAGGACAGATTTACTCATTCGGTATTTACTAACTTTCAAACGTTTTATTAGATTGGTTTCTGTTCCCCTAACGGAAAAAACTGATGCTACAATTAATAATAGTAGTCCGAATAAGAACCAATAGCTTTTAATGATTAGATATGGCTTCAGAAAATGTCCATAGCCATTCATATCTGAATATGCACCCAAAGAACTACCTCCAAAAAAGTACAAATCGTGATCCATTCCGAAGATAGCCAAAGAAAAATTCAAAATGAAGAACATTATAACCACTAAAATTCCAACAAATTTCTGATTGGTCAGTACCTGCGCAAAGAACGCCAAGACTGTGAATAAAGCCAAGAATGGCAGGATTTCTAAAAAGAAGCCGTTGAAATAAACCTGAAAATCATAGTTATAATATCCATTGATTGTTTGAAATATGATTCCAGAAATAATTAAGGAAATCATAAGTACTATATAAATAAGTATCAATCCAAGGTATTTACCTGCGATATTTAAGAAATCCGACATCGGACTTGAATCATAAATCAAGTTTAATTTTGCTTCCCTTTCTTTCCAAATGAGTTCTCCGGAATAAAAAACAAGGATGATAAAAAAGAAGTAAAAAGACATTTCTTGAAGTTCTTCTACTATAAAATAGGTTGCAGGAAAACTATCAACGCCATACACAGTGCCTAGGTTTACCGAATTGATTAATATGATAATCATCCCACAAATCACAATAGCCCAAAAGGATGTTTGCTTACAAATACTCATGAAATAAAACCACGAGAAGTGCAAAAGTTGAGACCACTTCGATTTAAGACCTTGTTCTATTCGAAATTCTGGAATTTCGATATCATATAGATGCTTCGTTTGGACGACCATAATTTGCGCTTTTTTCTTTTTAACACGCTTACTCGGAACGACATTAAATTGAAATTTTTTATAACCGACGCCCAGTATTAATAGACCAAGTGCAGTCCAAAACAGTTTATTATAAAGGAGTACTCCAGTAAAGGGAATTGTATTTAAACCGCGCTCTGCCCCTGTCCAATCTGTCGATAGCAAAGAGAGTGTAGTTAATGAAAAGGGATCTAAAATTGCTTGTAAGAACTCGTTAGTAATGGCTTTGGTCAACATAAATACAACGAACAGGAAGATACCTTGTGTATAGACGACCACGAGTTTTCTGCTTAAGGCACCTGTAACAAAAAACAAACTTGCCCCAAAAAATAAAATTGGTAATGTGACCATTAGAAACGACTTCAGATAGGTCAATACATTAAAAGGCAATAAATGATCTGCTTGATGCCACGGCATGAATTCTCCTAAAATCGAGCCGAAGAAAACACCACTGAACACAAAAAGTAAGACTGTAAATGAACCTAGAAACCGCCCTAATAAATAATCTCGTTTCTTGATTGGATTTACAAACATTAGAGACTCTATATTGTATTCAAAGTCACGTAAAACACTGACTCCCATTATCATAGACGCTAGTATCATAAAAAAACCAGAGATAGCGCCCATTGTTTTTGCAATAACCAAAGGGGAGTTCTTTTTAACAAGACTAAAATCCATCCCTTGGAAAACAAAATCAACGCCATAAATTGAAAACAGTAATAGGAAGACAAAGAAAATGTAAGTATCTGCTCGCTTTACTCGATATTTTAATTCGAACTTAAATATTTCGTACCACATCATTATGAATTTGATTTAAGGTTTGTATTACTATCAAAGATTTGTGAGAAATACACATCTTCCAAATCGGTTTTAACGGGAGTGAAACCATCCCCAGGATTGGAATCACTAAGAATATGAATGATTGGTTTCCCCAGAAATAGCTTTTCACTTATCACCTGATAGTTTTGCTTATAGGTTTCTAGTTCAGACTTAACTATTGTTTTCTGATACACTTTGCCTTCCAGCTCTTCGATTATTTTCATGGGATTACCTTTCAGCAGCACCTGACCTTGGTTAATCACTGCCATATTGGTGCATAATTCCTTCACGTCTTCAACAATATGTGTCGACAGAATTACCACAGTATTCTCTCCCAATTCACTTAGTATATTATAAAAACGGTTTCTTTCAACGGGGTCCAATCCCGCTGTAGGTTCATCTACAATTAGGAGTTTAGGATTACTAAGTAAGGCTTGGGCTATACCAAAGCGCTGTTTCATTCCGCCAGAAAAACCTCCAAGATTTTGTTTCTTTACGGTATACAGATTAGTCTTGTGCAAAAGCGCGTCTACAAGATCTTTACGTTCACCTTTGTTTGTAATCCCCTTGAGAACTGCAAAATGATTTAGTAATACTTCCGCAGTTATTTTAGGATACAAACCAAATTGCTGGGGTAAATATCCTAGAACCTGCCTCACTTCATTTTTCTGCGTAAAAACATTGAGATTCCCAAGTGAAATTGCGCCTCCGTCAGCTTCTTGTAATGTTGCAATAGTTCGCATTAAGGTTGACTTACCTGCGCCATTAGGACCTAACAATCCGAACATTCCTGTAGGGATTTCTAAAGATATATTCTGAAGCGCTTTTACACCGTTTGAATAGGTTTTTGATACATTGTCAATTATAAGTTCCATGTTGTTTGTTTTTTAGTTCTTTTAATTATTCCTAATTCCAATCCGAAAATCGAGTTATTATTTTGCTTCACTATTGTTTAATGCTAATTCCTCCCCTAAAAGATTCCCGCGAGAAAAGACCCCATGTTGCCATAAAAGTATTTCACCCATGGTGCCACTTTTCATATTGGCATCTATTACTATAACCTTCCCGTTATAATGCATTTCAATTTGCTTATGAGTAGTATGACCAACAACAATATTTGAAATCTTGAAATGCTTTAACAATTCGTCGATTTGTCCATCGGTGGCCAATTCACCTTGAAAGTAACCTCTATAATATATTGGCCCGTGACCTCTGTGCAGAAAATCTCCGAGTTCATTGCGTTTTTCAGCCAATTCACTTGCTATTAATTGTTTCTTGAACTCACTATTAATTTTTTCAATGGACAAGCCTTTCTCTACTAATTCGGGATGTAGTCCGCCATGCGTGAATAGGATGCCATTTAATTTTATCAAGACTGGACGAGTGCGTAACCAGTCGCCAAGAACAGTCCCTTTATTAAAAAGTTCATTGAAGGGCGTTTCCAATATCTTGGCTATCTCAGTGTATTTTGGATGTATCGAACGCAGGTTTCCATTAAGCACCATAACATCGTGGTTCCCAAGTAACACGTGTAACTTCCCTCCGTTTTCTTCCGCTTGCTTTTCTAAATCATATAAAAACCATAGCACTTCAGTAACTTGTGGGCCTCTATCAAACATATCTCCCGCAACCACAAAATGTCCATCTCCGAAACTCCATTTTTCCTGATTATCGATAACGCCATTGTTTTTTAGGAGCTCTATAAATGTGTCATACTGACCGTGAATATCGCTTACCGCTCCAATTTTGAAATTTCCGTTATATTCTAGTTGTTTAACCTCTTTGGGGCTATTATCCCATAGTTTAGCTTTTGCACCATTGTATTCAATTATTTGAACATCTTGAGTCTTGATTTCTTGTTTGTGTATTTCACCTTTATGTACCCAATATGCCGCTCGTCCAGTTTCAGTTTGTATTACATAAGGACCATCGCTAACACCTTCGTAGGTAATATTAAGAACCTCCAGAATCTCCTTAATGTTCTCTTCCTTTGCCAAATCGATGGCAGAATTCTCGCCTTGAAGTTTCAGACTCGGATCTGCGCCATTATCCATTAATATTTTTAACATCTCTGGGGACCTTCCCTTAATTGCAAATACCACCGCTGATTGCTTTTCCGCGCTTATAAAATTCACATCAGCCTTATGAGCGATAAGTTCCTTAACCATCGTGTGATTTTGATAAGCAACGGCATACATCAGTGGCGTTAGATCATCAGTTAGTAAATTAGGATTAGCACCATTTTCAAGTAAATACTTAGCTATTTTATGTGTTCTGTCCTTCTTTATAGCTGTAAAAAGCAGAGGTGTTCCATCACTATAAAGAGCGTCTATTGTGTTGCCTTCTGATAAAAAGGTTTTTACAGCTTCTAAATTTCCTAAGGCAATCTCTTGTTGAATGTCAATATTATCGCCAGTCGATGATTTGGTATAACGCTTACTTAACTGTTCCTGCGTTAACGCTCTCACCATATAAAGCACCAATTGCTTGCCACTTTCTGAACTCCAAGTACCGTTTATTTCTGTTTCTGAAATTAAACCAGAAAAGCTTCCCTGAGAGTGAATAGAAAAACTGAGGGTAGTTTCATTAATTGCAAGTTCTTGCATAGGTATTGTTGCAACTCCTTTTGAAGCGGGCCCCATAAAGCCTGTAACTTCACTGTCATTTGATATTTTAAAGTTCCATAGAATTCCAATAGACTTGGTTTCATTAATAACTATATTCCCTTCCCATTTCCCTTCAATAGATAAAATGGATTTTTCGTTTGGAGGTAGCTCTTGTGCAGAGATGGTTGAATTAAAAATGAATAGTGTTACTAGTGAACACATGAAATTAATTAGTTGTGGCATTTTGAAATATTTTAATTGGTTAGTGAATTTGAAATCTGTCCATATTATTCTTTATTAATATTAGAGTGAAACGATTTTATTTGAAACGTCTTTTCGAGTTCCATTTAAAACCTGTTGTATTTTGATTCTTCCTTAATCTTGTGGTAATGTTTAATGTTATCATAATTATTGTTTTAGTATTAATTCTCAGCAAACATATAGGGGTTTAAAAGCTTGTTAAAATAATAGTGACCAACGCAATGCAGAATGGGACACAAATACCATGAAGGTGTATAAAGTCATTTTGTCCCAGGTTAAGAGAGTTTCAACCACAGGAAAAGTATGTATGTCAACTTCTTTGTAGGGTTCGTTTTATTAATTTAGATTTGAGGATGGAATTATTTTTTACAAGATATAAACGGGTTTTTATCACCTTTGGATTGAGCGTATTATTTTGGATTAGTGGAGAGATTTGTTCACATTATGAATTGTACTTTACGAGTATATTATTTATAATAACATCTATTAGTTTGCCTCTTTATTTATTGCTTTTTTGGATATTTAATGGGAAGAAAAACCATGTCTTTTCACAACCGTTAACAAAGTGGGAATGGAGAATAATTCCAGTTTTAAGTATAATATTTTGTCTGTTAGGTATAATTGAATCTTATCCTAAAAGGCTAGATTTTACAGCTGTTTTTAGTCTATTCTTAGTATATATACTTCTATTTGTCTCAGTGCTTATTAGAAATTATTACCTACAAAAAAAGGGAGCTCCATTACTGTCTAAATCTTTTATTAATAAATTAATTTTTTGGTCATTTGCTATT
Organism: Flavobacteriaceae bacterium; assembly: GCA_047614245.1. Taxonomy (GTDB): domain Bacteria; phylum Bacteroidota; class Bacteroidia; order Flavobacteriales; family Flavobacteriaceae; genus Ulvibacter. The sequence goes on along the minus strand of JBLHIC010000025.1, from coordinate 21,596 downwards.
GGTATAGGCAGGGTATTACTCTTAATTGATGAATACGGGGATACTGATGCGCTAGCAATTATTGCTATTTTTTACTTTCCGTTGCTAATTATTTTAGTGTTGCGTTGGGTTTTTAAGCAAACAAAAGCTATCCTAACTTTAAAAAATGAAAAAGCAAAAACAGAACTGCTACATTTAAAAAGTCAGGTAAATCCACATTTCTTTTTTAATACACTGAACAACTTATATGGTTTGGTTGGTACGGATGCTAAAAAGGCTCAGGATTTAATTCTTAAATTATCCGATATGATGCGTTATAGCATTTATGAAGGTGAAAAAGATACAGTAACTATTGAAGAAGAAGTAGAATATTTAAAAAACTATATTGAACTTCATAAAATGCGATACCGTAAAGAAATTGATATAAAATTTATAAATGATATTTCTGAAAATCTCAAAGTAATGCCATTACTATTTATCATACTTTTAGAAAATGCTTTTAAACATGGCGTTGAGAATCTAAGAGAGAATGCATACGTGCACATACATATGACTTCAACGAGCAATGAAGTTAGTTTTGATATTGAAAACAATTTTGATGCAACTGAAGATAACGAACAAGTAGGTATTGGATTGAAAAATTTAAAACGGAGACTAGAATTAGTTTATCCTAAGAGTCATACCTTGTCATTTTCAAAAATTAATGATATTTATAAAGCACGATTGATGATTAAAGGATTATGATTAAATATTTAATTATTGATGACGAGCATATTGCTCACGATATTATAAAAGGCTACTGCGACATACTGCCTAATATGGAACTCATGAAGCATTGTTATGATGCGATTGAAGCTTTGGAGTATTTAAACAAGAATACCGTAGATCTCATTTTTTTAGATCTTAATATGCCTAAACTAAAAGGTTTTGATTTTCTAAAAACCTTGGCATCCCCCCCTAGCGTGATAGTAACTTCGGCGTATAGCGAATTTGCATTAGCAGGTTATGAGCTAAATGTGGTTGATTATTTACTAAAGCCATTCAGTTTCGAACGTTTCTTAAAGGCTGTAAATAAGATTGAAGGTTCGAAGAAAACTAGTACACCTTATTCTTCTTTTTCTTCTTCGGAAAGTAATGATGAAACATCCAAGCGCATATTTCTTCGTCAGAATAATAGTAATATACAAGTTGCCATAAATACAATTTTATACATCGAAGCTTCCGGAAACTATACGAAAGTCATCACAACATCCGAAACAGTTACCATAAGAGAAAAAATATCTGACATGCTAGGGACGTTGGCTTCAGATGATTTTATACAAGTACATAAGTCATTCGCTATTGCCAAGAAGCATATTAAAAGTATTGAAGGGAATAGAATTTATATTGGAGATGATACGGTTCCTATTGGCAAGTTATATAAAGCCAATGTTAATATACTTTTGAACTAAACCTTTAGGAAGGAAAAATCAAAGAAGATTTGAGATAATAACTTCGCTTTTACCAAATCGACGTAGGAGATTTACGAATACCCCTAAAATAAAAACGCGTTAGCTAAATTGACTTTGAGAGATTCACGAACCCCAATAAAATAGTATCGCTGAGCTAAAAAAAAATCAAGGCTGCACACTAAGGGCCGTGAAGAGAATGCACCTAAAGTACATTTTAGGGAGTTACGGCTTTTGCGCTGGAGAAACAATATACGCCTCTCCCGATAGTGATCTGGACGCTATACTTTATAAAGTCTTTGTTAGTTCTAAGTTTTAGGAAGTACAAGCCTTAGATAGTACGTTTCATTAATACGTATTGACTACTCGGTGTATTCCTATCCCCACATAGCAAACCTTTAGTTTCATTAAAAAATAGTTCGTGGTTCGTGGGCTGGAAGATTGTTTTAACCAAAGTTTTATGAGGCCAATTCTCCCAGCGCTTCATCTGGGTAGAAACTTGTTACTCTATTTTATATAATATTCTAAACTAAGTTTTCAGTTTATCTTTCATGTTTTCTAAGTAACACTTGGCTAATTTAGGAATTGTCTTACGTTTTTTTTACAATTTTAGCGCTAAGTAGAATCTTATCTAAATTTAATGATTACAAATGCCATGCACAAGTACTGATTAAAAAAATGAACTCCTTCCCTCCTATTGTTGTAGAAAGTTTTAATTTTGTAGTATGAATGTTTTAAGTGTTTTTCCAGTATTAAGCGTAATTTTTGGACTCGTCTTAATCGTTTTTATCCTATTTAATAAATTTGGACTAGGAAACAACAAAAAGATACGATATGTTTTATCTTCCTTAGTATTTATTTATGTAATTACGGCATTTGACTATCATCTTTCTATCACGAACCTAATACCTGCAACCTATTCGGGAGTCACCTACTTTTTCTATCATTTTACAGGATTGTTATTTTACTATTTCATCGCTCTTTACACCAAATCTGAAATAAACACAAAAAAATGGGTGCCTATAGTTGTTGGGTATACTTTACTCAGGATTTTAGTGTTTCTTCCTTTTGATTCTAATCAAAATATACAAGATTTTGTAGCAGCATTGGAGACTTCAAACTACGGAATATTTGTCTTAGTAGAATATATTTTGGTGAGTTTTATCAATATTGCACTTATGTTTCTTGCCTATAAGAAATTGAAAAACGCGCCATTACAAATTGAATTAAGTGAAAGTCAAGAAAATCTTTACAAGTGGATTAAGATTATCATAGTCGTAATCATACTTATGCAAATTGTAGTTTTTGTGACCGCAATTCTAGGTAGTTTGGATATTGGTCATTTCAACTTTTATTTAAAATTTGAAACACTTATCTATTCGATATTCTTCTTCATATTCGCGTTTTCTATAATGCATTTTCCTGTATTTGCTTATTCTGGAAATTTTGAAGATCTCGCCACTTCAACTATTGAGAAATATGCAAAGTCATCATTATCTGATTCTTCAGATCTTTTTGAGAAAATAAAAGCTATCGTAAATAAGGAAAAGATGTACTTAGACTTCGATTTAAAATTGAATACCGTCGCTGAAAAATTAAATTACTCCATTCATCACATATCGCAGGCTATAAACCAGAATTCTAACATGAGTTTTCCGGATTTTATTAGCAGCTTCAGAATTGCAGAGGCTAAAAAGAAACTCTTGGTGCCTAAACCAGATACAATATTTGCTATTTCTTTAGATGTAGGCTTTAATAGCAAAGCTGCTTTTTACACTGCTTTCAAAAAACATACACAAATGACTCCTACCGAATTCAAAAAACTTCACAATTCTATAGATTGATGTAACGTACTGATTATATTGTTTTTAAACGTATTAAAAGTGTCTTCCCGATAAACGAAGACACTTTTTTTGTTTGGTATTATAGGGAGACACCATTAAAACACCTTCTCAAATTACTTTTGTCCAAAATAATTTATAAGTCTATAAAATTTTAAGCACAATGATTACACTGACAAAAACAATAATGACGATAGCCCATATAGTAATGGCTAGTATTACAATCAATGCTCAATCCTACACGGAGTTTGGTGTTAAAGGAGGAACGAATATTACAAAATTAAAAAATGGTGATGGGAAAGTAAATATAGGAGTAGTTGCCGGAGTTTTTGCTGAATTTAAAGTGTCAGAAAAATTCTCTATTCGTCCTGAAGTCTTATTTTCAACTCGGAACATTAAGGTAGGTTCTGGAAAAGACAATCTGGGCTATATTAATGTGCCGGTACTTGCTAAATTTTATTTTTTAGACAAGTTTAGCGTTGAAGCAGGATCGCAATTTGGATATCTCATACTTAAAGAGGATGGTAGTCTCAATAAAACTAACTACAGAGAGATTGAATTGGGTGCTGTCTTTGGAGCCAGTTACCGTATAACAGATCACCTAGAAGGTGGTGTTCGTTATAACCTGGGGGTAAGAAATTTGACAAAGTCAGGTGGTGATATTAAAAACTCTTCCTTACAATCTACTCTTTCTTACGGATTTTAAAACTGAATATGATATAAAGAATTCCTCAAGTTTTAAATGAGGAATTCTTTTAAAGTAACTTAATACTCTTAGAATGTTTAAAATTAAAAAAAGGATCAAAAGACACAATATTACTTATAAACTGGTTTTGTTTATGGCTATTATCATTAGTAATAATGGATATGCTCAGGATGATAAAACAACGCCTTTAATAAATATTTGGCACCTCGACACCTATGTTATGGATGGCCAAGAATACAGACCCGAGAAAAAGGAAAAAGACGATTATATTCTTTTTAAAGAAGACATGACGTACACTTCAAAATCAGAAGGTACAGAAGAAACAGGAACTTTTATCCTAAATAATAACGGTGCTTATATCTTAATGAGTGATAAAAGTGGCGAAAAGATAAAAGCCTATATCGTTTCAGTATCAAAGAAGTCCTTAATACTTAAGTATGATATTAACGAAATTAGGGATGTCGAAGTACATTATAATAGTCCTATTCAATAAATTAATGATAATGAAAAAAGTAATAAATATTTTAGCTATATTTTTTAGTTGTGCCATCTGTTTTTCACAGACAACTATAGATTTAAAAAAGGTCCCATTTGAGATTACTAATCAGAATTTTTATATAGACAACGTCATAGATGATCGTCAAGAGCTTCACCTTGGAGTTATAGAAGATGATTTTAATAATAAAGAAACCCTCCGTTTTGAGAATGGTACTGTAACAACAATCAAGCACTTTATGGATGCTGCTTTGCCTAAAACAGATGACCGGGTTCCGGTAACTTTAGGGATTAACAAATTAACAATTGAAGAAGCACAAACAAGTATTGATAAGAGAACTGCAAGGGTTTATGTTGAACTGTATTTCTATGCGGCAAACGGAGAAGAACTTTATAAAGTCGTTCATCATGAAGATCAGGTTTTTCCAGTTTCTAATGTAACAGAAATATACGAAACCCACGAACAAAGAATCCGAGCAGCATTGGAATATTGCTTAAGGAGCTTCATTGATTCACAAAAAGAAAATACAACCAATAATTTGATAAAAGAGGGAATGCTAGATACGATGAGTTCCACTAAGGAAGCATCCACTTTTGAAACCTATGTACCCTTAGGTAAGTGGTTCAATATCCTAACATTTAAAAGAATGACGGATCGATATAATGAGGGTTGGAATGTTTCATATACTGGATTTTCAGATCATGAAAAAGACCTCATTATTCCATTTGTAATTGGCTATGGTCAATCTAGAGCCAAATCAGATGTAGTACAAGAGCGCGGGTATAGTTCTGTTGATTCGTATGCCTTAGGATTTGGATTCAATGGCTTTATTAAAATAACACCTGGTGTTTATGTTGATCTTGGTTTAAATGTCCCTATCGGAATAGAAGTGTTAAGAGATTTGGAAGACAAAAAATCAAATAACTTTTTAATAGGTCTTCGTGCTAACCAGGGAGTGAAAATAATTCCTTGGAAAGATTTTGGAGTCGTAATTGGAGCTGGTCTCTTTCAACAATGGCAGACATCTAAGGTAATCAATAGAAATATTGGATTTCAGTTAGAAGTAGGAGTTAATTTTTAAATGAATTTTCTCTCAGAACGCACAAACTATAATTACACAACTAAAATTAAAACATTCATAAAATGAGTTTCACACGATTAATATCCTTATTTGAAGGGGCTCAAATAATGACCTTTATTGGCTACTTCTTTATTTTCAATATTAGCCTAATTTTTATTGAAACATTAACAGATTTAATTACTTCAAAAAAAAGAAGATGGAAAGATACAGGTGCTAATTTTTCAATTTTTTTAATCAATCAGCTTTTAGAGAAAACAGTAGTCGGTTCAATTGGAGTTTTATGTTTAATGCCTTTTCATTGGATTACTCCATTTTCTATACCCATGAATCTACTTACTTGGGTACTTGCATTTTTTGTTGCAGACCTCACCTATTATTGGATGCATAGAATAGAGCACGAACAAAGAATTTTATGGGCTTTGCATAGTGTTCATCATTCTTCTAAAGATTATAATTTAAGTATTTCATTTCGACTGAGTATATTAGAGGGCTTGATAGAATGGGTTTTTTTAATTCCAATGATACTCATAGGTTTTAGTCCTTTTCAGGCTATAGTAGGACTTATCCTAGTCGCGCAATTTCAAACCTGGATACATACAGAACGTATTGGAAAACTAGGTTGGCTAGATAAAATTTTTAATACGCCATCGGTACATCGCGTGCATCACGGATCCAATAAAAAATATTTGGATAAGAATTATGGAGGGTTTTTAATTATTTGGGATCGTTTATTTGGCACCTATCAAAAGGAAGAAGAACAAGTTATTTATGGGTTAACCAAAGATATAAATACCAACAGCCCACTGCTAATTAATTTTATAGAATTAAAAAGCATCCTAAAAGATCTAAAAAAGTGCAAATCATGGAAAGATCGATTTAAGATTATCTTTGGAAATTTATCTTGGAGACCAGATTATTTCAAGGAAGATTCAAATAATGTGGGATAGTAGATTAACATTTTGCAAACTAAAAATACGTAATGAAACAAAGAATAATAGGAATAGATGTCGCAAGAGCATTGGCAATTATAGGAATGATAATCGTTAATTTCAAGGTTGTATTTGGTGAAAAAGGACAACCTTGGGTAACATCTTTCGCAGGTATTTTTGATGGAAAAGCCGCGGCTACATTTGTTGTTTTAGCTGGTGTTGGACTTGCTTTAATGACAAACTCAGCGATTAACAATAGGGATAAAGCGAAATTAAAAATTGCTCGAATTAGAATAGCTAAAAGAGCTTTGTTTCTCTTTATTCTTGGAATTTCTTATATCACAATTTGGCCAGCAGATATTCTACATTTTTATGGGATTTATATGGTAATCACAATGGTGCTCTTAACCCGAAAAGAACAAACAATCCTACTTTCAGGTATCGCCATAATTGTAGCGTATCCAATTCTATTAATAGTTTTGAATTACGAGACCGGTTGGAATTTTGAAACCTTAGATTATCAATATTTTTGGACGTTTAAGGGCTTTATGAGAAACCTTTTCCTTAATGGCTTCCATCCAGTAATTCCTTGGACTGCTTTTATGCTCTTTGGTTATTGGTTCGGAAAACAGGATTTACACAATGACAAATTCGTAAAAAAAACATTTTGGATGAGTACCATCATTTTTATTTCTATTCAAGCTGTGTCCTATCTGTCCATTTCAATTTTATCAGAAGGAAATCAAGAAGCTACTTTGGAACTAACTGAGATTTTGGGAACTAAACCAATGCCACCACTACCAATTTATATGTTTAGTGGTATTGCCATTGCTTTTGCGCTAATTTCAGCCTGTATACTAATTGCTAAGAAATTTGAAAACAGTTTCATCGTTGATGCTTTAAATAAAACAGGACAATTAGCATTGACCTTTTACGTAGCACACGTTATTGTTGGAATGGGAATTATTGAAGTCATAAACCCTTCTAAAATAGGAAATTATTCAATTGAATTTTCGGTGATTTATGCAATTGTGTTTAGTTTACTGTGTATTCTATTTGCGGTTAATTGGAGAAAATATAAAAAATCTGGACCCTTAGAATGGTTGATGCGAAAAATAACAGACTAAAAATTATAAATGTTAAACAAAAACAGTAAAATATTTTGTGCGTTCTTACCTATTGTAATTGTATGTATTGCTTCGTTTAGTCGTAGTACAGGAACTGGAATAAAAGCACGCGATGGCCTATATTTGGATTATTCTTACACCGAAAAAAAAAGTGAATGGCTATTTCTAGAATATCAAAATGTTCCCGTTGGTAAAGATGTCCCTTATGTTATAAACGAAAATGATATACATTATGCCCTTTATATTAATAGAGATGGCATCGTTCCTTCCTAGATAGTTAAAAAAGAAGTAACGAACAAAATTGAAGTTTTAGCAGATAACGATGCAGGTGCACAGTTTACAGTTCCTTTAAGAAAGCTTTAATACATAAGCAATTTAGAACCAGTCATTTATTTTTACTATTTATAAGAATTCCCTTGAATTGATTCTCAGCAAACTAAAATCGTTCATTCGGTTTGCATCTATTTTAATCTCTTAACAATTTCATATCCAATACAAAATGTTAGTTTACGCCTACTTTCGTGTTTAACTTTTAAGATTGTGAATGTTTCTCATTTCAGAAATAAGAGTTCTTGAACCTAAGGGTGTTATTACCGTTTTAAAGAAAATTTATTCATCAAAAAATGGTTTTAACGTCGCTCGTTTTCAATCTATTATCTTTAGAATCTGTATCTATTAATTTATGATAGGGGTCTACTCCTACTTCGGTTGGTTTTTGATCTACAATAATCGTAATCTTATTGTGTATCGTCGTTATTTTATGTTTTTGTAAATACAAGGCAACAGCCTTCTTTTCACCATCAATTTCTTCTTCTCCAAAAACACCTACATCAATATAATCGGCTAATGGGAGTGAACTTATCTGTCTTAAGGATTTATTTTTATACGTTAGAGGTTGGATGGTGTCATCACTAAGAATTTTCTTTCCTTTTGCGTCACTTCTATACTTACTGACATTGAATTCTATATCAATTTGATATTTTCCATTGTCTAATTTTGTAGTTTTATAATCTACCACTTTGTTTTTATAAAGGGTAATGGTCTCGAACATGTCTTTAATAACGTATTGTAGCGAGTCTGGCGTAACTTCTCTTATATAGTCAACCAATTCTATTGAAGTGGTATAAGGAGGGCCTTGAAACTTATTCTTTTCTACTAACTTACGTAATGCGCTATTCAAGTTTTCTTCCCCTATATAATCACTCAGGGCATAAAAAACTAATGACCCTTTTGAATAACGTATATAAGATTGACCATCAATATACATTAGTGGATCTTCTCCAATACGTTCATTTTTGCGCCCTCTTAGATAACGGTCTAAGGCATACTTCAAAAAAGTACGCATTTGGCCTTTGCCATATTCATGTTCTAAGGTTTTTAATCGCACATATTCCGATACACTCTCCGAAAGCATCGAAGCTCCCAAAACATCGGCTCCCATCACCTGATGTGCCCACCATTGATGTGCTACTTCGTGTGAGGTTACACCAAATGCAAAGTCTACACCACCAACATCGCTATCGTCTACATCGGCTATAAACCCGTGACTTTCAGAAAAAGGAATTGTGTTTGGATACGATTGTGCAAAACTTCCATAGATTCTTGGAAATTCTATAATGCGTAATTGCTTGTGTTGATAAGTGCTAAAGTTCTTTGAATTATAGTCTAGTGATGCCTTCATACCAGCCATCATTCTGTCTAAATTATATTCGTGTCCTTTGTGATAATAGATCTCTAGAGCAACATCTTTCCATGTGTCATTTTTGACTTCATACCGCGCAGAATTAAATGAATAAATATTTAGCATTTTACTATCCATCTTATAATGAAAATAACGCCTACCGTCTTTAATCCATTCTTTTTGTAAATATCCCGGTGCAATGGCAATCTGATCTTCTGATGTGCTCACAGTAGCTTCAAAATCCACCCAATCGGCATCTCTTGTGAGTCCATTAACTTCCAATGCTGTTGAATCTGATGGATGTGCCTTCTTTTCAAAATCGAGCAAATCATACTTTTTACGAATGGCATTATCTGTTATTCCTCTTCCTTTGTAACCGAACGTAGGCATTAGTTCAAAACTATTCATAAATGTACCGTTCGCCAATACGGGAGAATTAGTGTTAAGTAAGGTATTCGTTTTGTTTTTAATGATAAAATTCAGTTCAAGGCTATCACCTGGTTTCAACGACTGCTGTAAATGATAAATATTAAATCTAAAAAGGGTATCATTAGAAACTAAGGTATTGGGTTGATCAAATTTAAACGTACTTGGATATTCGTTATGTTTCAGAAAAATACTATCAATAGCTACTTCAGACTTATTCACTAATACATATGTTCCCTTCACATTGAAGTTTAATTCCTTCGGAAAAATATCTAAATCAATTTTTACCGAAACAATTTTTGGTTGGGCATGATCCTTGAATTTTGTATATTTCTTTTCTAAATCTACTAGAATTTGTTCCCGTTCTTTGGAGGAAATGCTCATATTCAACACATTATTTTCATAGTAAATCGAAAATCCCATACTTAAAAAGGCAACAAGTAGTATCCCAAATCCTATAACCACTTTTCCCTTAAAACGTGATTTAGCAATGGCTAAACGTTCTTTAAATGAATAGGGCAATCCTCTTACCAAAAACAGTTTAGATCCAATTAAAAAGAGGGTTCCTGCCAATAACCAATAGAGATTATAAATAAAGTTACTCGATAAATAATCTCCATAGCCATTCATATCTGAATAACGATAGCCTCCACCTTTATTGAATATAAAGACTGATTGATCTACCCCTATATAACTTAATAACGAGGTGCTAACAATCATAAAAATAATAAACAATACAATTAATCCCAGATAGGGATTTTTAATTAGTGTTTGAACAAATAATGCCAACATTGCCCAAAGTGCAAAATAGATGAAGTTTAGTACATACAATTCGAATAGATAATGTCCAATTTCAAAATTGTAATATCCCTTATAGATTTGAAAAGATATTGCAGTAATCAAAATAACGGTTATCATTAATAATTGCATTTTAAATAATGCCAGTAATTTTGCGATCACTAAAGTCCAGTTCGGAATTGGTGCTGTATCTACAAGTAAATTAATATTTGCGATTTTTGATCTGTGACTTACCATTCCTGCGTATAAAAAGGTGCAAATTATAATAGCCAATTGGTAGCCTTCAACATAGTGCATCATTCTCCAGGTTACTGGAAACCTTGTTGTACCCCGAAAGTTATTTCCTCCGTAATAATCGATGACCAGCATTAGCATTCCAATAATAAGAATAGCAATAAAGGGGACGCTTTTAACAATGTATTTATAGTCGATATTTGACTGCTTCCATGTAATTTTTAGAAACTGAGCAAAAGAAAAATCAAAACCTACTTTCGGCAGTATTACACGAGTAATACTTCCAAAATTGCTTTTTATAATACGATCTCCCGTTGGTTTTTTAAATGAAAAAGATATGGGGTTCTGAGTGAACTTAAAGAATTTGGAAACTAGTCCAAAAATCAAGAGGGCTATACCCATCCACAATAGCCTATTATAAATCATTAATTCTTTAATAGGTACGTATAAGGTGTTTTGTTCAGCAACAGTCCAATATTTTGTATAATAGAGTGTTGCTGTAGAGCCTGTAGGATCGAGTAATGCAGTGATAATAGCATAGTCTGGATTCGTTAATAAACTTACCATTGTAGCTTGTATCAATAACAGTATAATAAAAGTTATAAAGCCTGTTATAATTTTTCTTGTAAATACCACAACCGCAAAAATTATTGCGCCATATAACAAAATATTAGGGAGAATATATAACAGATAGGTTTGTAAGTATGACATAAAATTAAATGCTCCTACAAGGTTCTGATTTGTACCTGGTAATCTAAATCCAATAACCATTCCTAAGCCAACCATTAAAACTATAAGGGTTACTATTGTAACGCCACTAAAAAATTTGGCAAGTAGGTAATTGGTTTTTGTAAATGGATAGGAATACAAAATGGTATGCATTTCACTCTTATAATCTCTATATATGGAGTAACCAATTATAGACGGAAACAAAAAGAATATTAAACTAGCCAAAGTATTAAACATATTTGCAATTTGCATTGATGAGTTTGCAATTAGCGATGAACCAGTCGTTGCTGTTACTTCATCAAAAACACCTGCTTTGTTTGCTGCTATTACTATTGATATTACTAAAAACAGTATTGCGTATATGTAAAATGAAGGTTTTTTAAACCAGTATTTTAATTCGTATTTGAAAATTGTAGAAAACATTTGCTCGCTTTAAATTATTAAGAAAGAATAGTTGGATTAATCAAGAATGAGTTCATCTTGCTTCAATGCAATAAAATATACGTCATCTAACTGCGGTTCAGCTTCTTTAAAATCGGTGTCGGGTATTTCTGAAGCATATACTCTTATATTTAAGGTGTTATCTTGATTATAACTTGAGGATAAGACACTATAAATAGTTTCTATTTTCTCTAATTCATCACGGTCAATAATTTTTGTCCAAATCTGACCTCTAATTTCATCTGTTGCTTTTTCAGGAGTGGTATGTTTTAGAATTCTTCCTCCGTTTAAAATCGCCATTTCATTGCACAACTCTTTAACATCTTCGACAATATGGGTAGAGAAAATAACGGTGCTATTGGTGCCAATTTCGCGTAATATGTTTAGAAATCGATGCCTTTCTGCAGGGTCTAAACCAGCTGTAGGTTCATCGACAATTATTAACTTTGGATTGTTTAATAACAATTGTGCGATACCAAAACGTTGTTTCATCCCTCCGGAATAAGCTGCAACATATTTTTTACGCACATCATACAGATTAGTGATTTCCAGCACCTCTTTAATTAATTTTTGTCTGTCTGATTTTGAACTGACTCCTTTTAAAGTTGCAAAATAATCCAATAAAGCTTCCGCAGACATTTTTGGATAGACACCAAATGATTGCGGTAAATAGCCTAATATTTTCCTTAGAGATAGATTATCTTCTAAAACATTAATATCTCCAAAAGTTATAGAACCAGAATCTGGGCTTTGTAAGGTTGCTATGGTTCTCATTAGGGATGATTTTCCCGCGCCATTTGGTCCTAAAAGTCCAAACATTCCCGATCCAATGTTAAGGCTTAAGTCATCAATGGCTTTCACTCCATTTTTATAGGTTTTTGATAAGTTATTAATTACTAATTCCATGGTTGTTCGTTTTTAATTGATGAATATTATTGATAATCTGTGCGGTTTTTACGTTAGAGTAGAGAGTTTAACTGCAGTTCCATAAGCAAGAATTTCTGATGCTGTATCCATTACAGATGACGTTGTCAATCGTACATTTACAATGGCATTGGCTCCCATTCTTTGCGCATCTATGATTATTCTCTCTATGGCTTGTTCACGTGCTTCATTTAGCAATGATGTATAGGCATCAAGTTCTCCTCCCACAATACTTTTTAGTCCTGAGAAAATGTCTTGTCCAAGATGTTTAGCTCTTACAGTACTGCCTTTTGCAATACCTAATATTTCTGTAATCTCTTTGTTTGGAATTTTATCTGTTGTTGAAATAATCATAATTTTTAGTTTTAAAGATATTATTTTAGGGGTCGACATTAAGCAAGGCTTCGCCAATAACAAGCCACTTTGATGTGACATTTGAATGTTAAATTAGTATTAGTTAAGTTTTAAAGATCCTTCTTTCGGAAATGTACTATTGAATAGAAAAATGAAAAGAAAAATAAACTCAGTGCGATTATAGATAAGCCTTGAGACTGATTGAAATCTTCAATGACATAACCATTAGTGCGGTTTAATATGGTTTGAAAGAGCAGAGGAAAGATCATCGTAAAAAGATAAAACCCCATTGCTACCATGAAGCTGAAACGAAAATAAGCAAAGTAAAAAAACGCGAGACCGATTAGCAGGTTCATCCAAACAAAAACAATCATATCCATACTCAATGCATACTTTGGGTCGGCATTTAGAATGTTCAATAACAGATTATAAACAATAATATATATCAATAAATTGATTGTTATAATGGATAAAGAAATTAGAAATCGAGCGATCACCATATCTTTTCTTGTAACGGGTAAACTAGCCGTATGATTTCTTACTGCGTTATTTTTAAGTTCAGGTAAAAACGGAATAATTATCGTTAGAATTATAAAGGAGGTAACACCTGAGGTAAACATTCGTGACAAGTTGGTATTAATGAAAATCATAACCATTCCCATTATCAATGCCATAAGAGAGACTCCTAATATACGTATACGGTATACTCTAAAATCTCTTGACACAAGCTTTAAAATTATTTGTACGTTCATATATATTTCTTTTTAAAATTTTTGATAGATAAAACTATCGACCCTTTTATAATAACGAGAAAGAATACTGTAACTATAATTAATAGGATCCACCAATTTTGATTAAATATCCAGGATATCCCTTCAGGAAGAGCATTCCAAGAATTGTTGTAGTTCACCATTATTGCTACAAAAATTACGAATAGAATAAACTGTAATAAACTATGAATAGCAACTCCTCTAATCAAACCAAACTTAAAGTAAAGCGGGTAAGAGTAGCTTTTGAAGAGAACTAATATCATAAATACAGATATCCATATTATTGGGTTATAGATGATTTCCAATTCAGAATTACCCAATCCTCCATGGAAATATATCACAACTTGGACACCTAGAAAATGTACTATTAATGCAAGTAACAATTGTACAATAGAGCTTGTATACTTGGCTATTACAATCTGATTTCTTGTGACTGGGAGACTTATAAATAATTCATCTATTTTGTGCAATTCGTCAATTAGCATAAACACTAAGGATACAGCGCTACTACTCAACATCACTACGCTAAAATAAATCAAAAGTTCAGGATCAGCGCTACCATTTTCTTCTATCATCTGATATATAAACAACATGCTTATGCAAAAAAGGATTGCTAAACTAAATAATTGGTATAACCAATTTGCACGGAAATCTTTAAGGAATAGCTGTAGCATTTTACAAACTCTTTTTTAATTCTAAATTGGTATAAAACATAATATCCTCTAAACTAGCTTTCTCATATATTACCTTCTTTTCAAATATGCTCTCTGAAAGTGCTCTATCCCTGGTAAGGCCTTCGAAACCGTATGCTCCACTTCTAACACCAACAAAACTCTTTCTTGTTTCATCATCAATCAAATCATTACCCCCCTTTATAATAGCATACTGCTCAAATACGTCATCCTTGGTTTTAGAAAAAATCACCTTTCCATCATGAACATATGTTATAAAGTCGGCCACTTGTTCTATATCTGTTGTGATATGCGATGAAAATAAAATAGATTTATTTTCATCTTGTATTAATTCTCTTAAAAAATCAAGTAACTCTCTCCTCACAACTGGATCGAGGCTAGAAGTAGGCTCATCCATTATAATAAAGTCGGCGTTATGAGATAATGCAATTGCTATGGAACCTTTCATAGCCATTCCTTTCGAAAATTTCTTTAATTTTTTGTTTAAAGGCAAGTTGAAACGAGAAACTAGGTCTTTGAATGTCGACTCATCCCAGTTTTCGTAGAAAGGGGCAACTGTATTTTTGAATTGTTTTAAATTCAGGTGTTCATATTGAGTAGGAGTATCATATACGAAACCAATTCTTTTCTTTATTTCTACCTCAAATTTCTGATGGTCTTTATCAAAAATTTTAATCTCTCCGCTTTGCTTCATCACAAGGTTCATAATCATCTTTATGATTGTGGTTTTCCCAGCTCCGTTTGGCCCAATTAGGCCCATAATATAGCCTTTAGGCAATGAAAAAGATACGTCCTGTAAGCGAAAATCGCCATAGTCTTTAGATACTCCTGACACTTCTAATATATTACTCATTGCTATTTTGTTATATTATTTTATTCATTATTATCGTTATAAAGAACACCTAACATTTCCTGAAGTTCTTCAAATGTAATCCCCAGTTTTTGTGCTTCAGTAACTGTTTCGGCCATCATATCTTCAATGGATTTCATCTTCTTCTCTCTCAGTAATTCTTTGTTTTGAAGTGCTACGAAAGTTCCTTTTCCGCCGACGACATCTATAAACCCTTCTTTTTCCAACTCTTCGTACGTGCGCTTGGTAGTAATTACGCTTATATGAAGTTCTTTAGCCAGCTTCCGAATGGATGGCAAACCATCTCCCTCATTCAAATCGCCTGAAATAATTTGAGCTTTTATCTGCTGACCTATCTGCTGATAAATCGGTTCTGATGATGCATTTGAAATAATTATTTTCATTTATCTGCTGTTGCTTAATCAATATAATTGTCAATACAGTTAATAGTGTATATACTGTGCATATGCAAATATATATAATTATTTGAATAATTGTATGTTTTTAATAAAAAAAGCAGTTATTGAATAAAATAGATGCGTGGATGAAGAAGAGGTTTCTAAAATAAATAATCACCATACTATTAGAGAAGCTATAAAATATCCTCAAATAAATACTGTTGCTATTTTATCTATTGAAGCATATGGTAATTATAAAAGCGTACGTTACAACTAAGTAAACTTTTATTTTTTAGAAGTTGTAATTCTACTTTATTGCCTTGTCACCCCCTCTTCCATTTACTTATTGGCTACTTATGGCCATTGGAATTCTCGAATATTTGACTTCATTAACATTGCAGAAGAACCTTTTAAGATAAATCTTTTCAAGAAACTGCAGTTTGCCCATCGTTAGACGTCCCATCCATCTAAAGGTCTACCAGACCTTTACTTTATGCGTTTTTCTACTTTTATCCACACTAAAGATTCGCAAGCACTCCGAATACAATAGAAGACATGGAAGCGAAGCTCATTTAAACAACGTATTATATAATAGCAGGTTTATAGTAAATGGCCCAACGCCTCGTCTTCTTTATAAAAGCAGATATTGCCTCACAAAGTGAATTATATCGTTAGCCCTTATGTAACTTGGATTCAAAAAATTGTTATAAAGGATGAGCTAAATGGAGATTTGCATTTCTTTTGTTATTGTTTTAACTTACTTGTGTTCTAAGCTGATTAAAATATAGTGTTATTGACCTACGGTCATCTTTATCTAGATGTTCTAATGTATCATGCCAATGAATCCATAATGCTTTTTTAAACTTGTGAAGCTCTAATACTTCAATTTTTTTTTGAATTGATTTTATTGTTATAAAGTAATGCTTATAGATCTCTTGATTTTCTTTGTTAATATTCTTTCTTGATAGGAAATAAGTCAAATCTTGCTCTTTTAACATCACTCCAATTTCTTCAGAAGTTTCTCTTATTAATGATTGACAATCTGTTTCTTTTTTCTTTTTTATACCACCAGCAAGTGAATACCTTTTCTTGCCTCCTATCTTTTCAAGAACAAGAATTTTGTCTTTTTTAACTGCGATAAGTCTAGATTTATCAATTTTATTTAACATTTTTGATTAATCTTCAATTAAATCTAAATTCTTTTCATTTGAAGACTCAATGTCAACATTATCATGGGAAGCAGTATCATCATCTTCAAAATCTTCCATTGCTTTTACTAATTTCACACCAACTTTAACTAAGTAAATAGTATCAGCCGTACTTACTTCTACAGCCTCAATAATTTCATTTTTAGCATTTCTGAACGAAATAATATGTTTATCATCATAACCATCGGGAAATTTTTCTACCAATAGATTTAAAATATCTTGATTTAGCTTTTGGAAATCTACAATTTTACGTATCATTTTTCTTTGTATTACATGCCTAATAAATAGGCAAATATTAATGGAGCAACAATCGTAGCATCACTCTCAATTATAAATTTTGGCGTATTAATATCTAATTTCCCCCAAGTAATTTTTTCATTTGGAACAGCTCCCGAATAGGAACCATAACTTGTAGTAGAATCACTTATTTGGCAAAAATAACTCCAAAAAGGTGTTTTGGTTCTTTCCATATCTTGATACAACATTGGAACAACACAAATTGGAAAGTCGCCAGCAATACCTCCTCCAATTTGAAAGAAACCTATACCTTTTTCAGAATTATCTGTATACCAGTCTGCAAGGAAAGTCATATACTCAATTCCAGATTTTACAGTACTTGCTTTAAGCTCTCCTTTTAAGACATAGCTGGCAAAAATATTACCCATGGTGCTATCTTCCCATCCTGGGCAAACTATTGGCAAATTCTTTTCGGCTGCAGCATACATCCAAGAATCTTTTAAGTCAATTTCATAATATTGTTCCAACACACCTGATAACAACATTTTATACATATACTCATGCGGCAAATAGCGTTCTGCTTTAGATTCGGCATCTTTCCAAATTTTAAAAATATGTTTTTGTAAGCGTCTAAATGCTTCCTCTTCTGGAATACAGGTGTCAGTAACTCTATTTAATCCTTTTTCTAACAATTCCCATTCGTCTTGAGGTGTTAAGTCACGATAATTAGGAATGCGTTTATAACGTGAATGTGCTACCAAATTCATGATGTCTTCTTCAAGATTTGCACCTGTACATGAAATTATCTGAACCTTATCTTGACGTATCATTTCAGCAAAACTTTTTCCTAATTCTGCAGTACTCATAGCTCCTGCCAAAGAGACTAACATTTTAGACCCAGCGTCTAATTGTGCCTCATAACCTCTTGCAGCATCTACTAAAGCGGCTGCATTAAAGTGTAAATAGTGTTTTTCAATAAATTGAGAAATTGGTCCTTTAGCGCTCATTATTTTCGTTGAATTTTAAATGATCTATTTTTTGTTTTGAGTTTTCTAATTTATTATCATAACCATCATCTGTATTTTCGTCTTGAAATTTATAGCTTAACATTTTATAGTATAATTTGGCTGCTAAAAAGTCTGAAGATTTATCTAGATCATTTGGGCATAACTCAACAATATCGAATCCAACCACATTCTTTTCTAAAAAGACTTGTTTTAAGAAATCCATTGTTTCATACCAAAACAAACCTCCAGGTTCCGGTGTTCCTGTAGATGGCATAATTGAAGGGTCGAAAGCATCTAAATCAAATGTTATAAATACATTATCCGTCATCTGTTCTATTGCAGAATCCATCCACGTATCATCTATTGCCATTTCATGGGCAAAATAAGTTTTGTCTTGATCCATTATGGTTTTTTCAATAACATCCATAGAACGAATCCCTACTTGAATTAAATTGGTAGTCTGGCTTGCTTCATATACTGCACACGCATGATTACAGGTTGAACCATCGTATTCTTTTCTCAAATCTGCGTGTGCATCAATATGTAAAACCGTTAAGCTGGGATACATTTCGTTAAAAGCTCTAATAGTTCCTATTGATACAGAATGCTCTCCTCCAAAAATGGTTACAAATTTGTTCTTTTTAATATACTTTTTGGTCGCTGCATGAACAGCATTTACCATAGCTTCTGGCGAGGTGTTTTCAGAAACGGCATCAGCAAGAAACACACCTTGTTGGTACACTTCTGTTTCTGTTTCAATATCATATAACTCCATATTTTCTGAGGCATTTAAAAATGCTTCTGGACCTTTGTCCGCACCCTTTTGCCAGGTGCTTGTACCATCATAAGGAACAGTAATTAATACGATTTTTGAGGTCTCTAATTTTGCAAATTCTACTGGTATTCCAGCATATGTTTTAGTTTTCATCTTAATATTTTATTGGTCTACATTTTTAACATTCAATTATTTTTACGACTAAATAAAGCTGGTTTCATCAACTTCATTATAGCCTAATATTTCAAGGAAGTCTTTACTACTTTGTTCCTCTCTGAATAATTTTATTGAAACAGCACCTTCTTCATCTTTATCAATTAGCAAGTGCTTAGGTGATGGAATTAAACAATGTTGCAATCCTCCAAAGCCACCAATAGTTTCCTGATAAGCTCCAATATTAAAAAAACCAATATATAAAGGTTTGTCTTTTTTGTATACAGGCAGATAAATGGCATTCATATGCTGCTCACTATTGTAATAATCATCACTATCACAAGTTAATCCACCAAGTAAAACGCGTTCATAAGTATCATTCCATCTGTTTACTGGAAGCATAATGAACCGTTTATTTATAGCCCAAGTATCTGGCAAAGTTGTAATGAAAGATGAGTTAATCATATTCCATTTTTCTCTATCGTTTTGTTGTTTTTGATACAGAACTTCATAGATAGCTCCTCCGCTTTCACCAACAGTAAAACTTCCAAATTCTGTAAAAATATTAGGAACATTAACACCTTCTTCGGTACAAACTTGTTTAATTTGACTCACAATCTCATCAACTATATATTCATAATCAAAATCAAAGGCTAGTGAGTTTTTTATCGGAAACCCACCACCAATATTTAAACTATCTAGCGTTGGGCATACCTTTTTTAGACTTGTATAGACCTTTAAACATTTAGTGAGTTCATTCCAATAATAGGCATTATCCCGAATTCCTGTATTTATAAAAAAGTGAAGCATTTTTAGTTCTACTTTTTCATTATTCTGAATTTGACTTTTGTAGAAAGGAACAATGTTTTTATAACCAATTCCTAAACGAGACGTGTAAAATTCGAATTTTGGGTCTTCTTCAGAAGCAATACGAATTCCAACATTAAATTTTCCATTAATCTCTTTAGATAGTAAGTCTATTTCCTCATAATTATCAATAATTGGAATACAGTTTCTGTGACCATTATTGATTAATCGAGCAATATTTACAACGTATTGCGCTCGTTTAAATCCGTTACACAACACAAATGCGTTATTCTTTAACTTACCTTTTTCTTTTAGGTTTTCTACAATATTAATATCGAAAGCTGATGATGTTTCAATATGAATATCATTTTTTAAAGCTTCGTTTAAAACATGTTTAAAATGTGAGCTCTTTGTACAATAGCAATATTGGTAATTACCTTTGTAATCGTATTTATCTATGGCTTTCTGAAACCATTTTTTTGCGCGATATATATTGTTGGATATTTGAGGTAAATACGTGAATTTTAAAGGAGCTCCGTACTTTGCTATTAATTCCATAAGATTAATATCATGGAATTGTAAATTTTTGTCCTCAAGTTTAAATTCTTCCTGAGGGAAATCAAAAGTTTGATTAATTAAATCAATGTACTTTGTGTTCATTATAAATGATTATTAGAGTTATTAATATATGAAAGCAAGTATGCCGTCTTAAAAAAGAATTAACAACTATAATCAAACCATAATTTGATATTGCATTTTGGAAACAAAACACAATTCATACTGTGAAGAAAAAAAAATAAAAACGGAAGTTAGCTTTAAATTTCGGTTACTTACCTCGTAAGTTTCTTTTGAATTTTGCTTCCTAATTTTCAAAAGACCGAACGTATAAACATGTTTCAATTTGTCCAGCTAAAAGCTCCTATGTTAAAAGCTTTAGAAATGCAAATAAAATATAAAAAATTGAATAATTGTGTTTTTTATTTCCCATTCTACACAAATTGTATTTCCTCCTACTTCATTACTAGGATTTAGTAGAACATGTTCCATAGTTTGAGAGCACTCAGACCAAGCGCGTCGCATAAAAACAATGCCGAACGTTGAATTTTTGCTACGGGCAGGAGCTTTACTCCTAAGTAAAGTTATATGTTTTGGAAGTAGTGAATCAACTTTGTTGATTTCTCACACAGACTATTTGACACATAGGTGTAGGTGAATCTATACTATTGTTTAGATTTCGCATTAACTCATTCTCCGGTTTCATTAGCATCGCATAAGAAGCGTTTGGGTTCAGGTTTTTTTTAAGAAACTGGAGTTTGCCGTTGCGCCAGCTCACTCATTCACTAAAATCGTTTACCAGACCTTTTCTTTACGTTCGGTCCAGCTTTTATCGAATTCCAAGATTCGAGAACACCTCTAGAACGATATTACTAAGATGAGCAAGGCGCAGGTCACTTCGAAGCAAATTCGAGATGAAATTACTTAAACTTTTCTAGGGCCGTTTTTGG
>JBLHIC010000024.1:0-28574 GCA_047614245.1 Flavobacteriaceae bacterium | reverse complement strand
ATATTTAATTTAATGACTGCCAATCCCAAAAAAGTAATCTTAATTACTGGAGCAACAGGATTTATTGGTAAGTATATTGTTGAACATGCTTTAAGAAATAATTACGAAGTATATATAGCGCTACGAAAAACAAGTAATACTTCAAGAATAAATCATTTAACGTTTAATAAAATTATCGTTGATTTCTCTTCCGAAGAAACAATAAATAAATCTTTTCCTAATACTGTCTTTTTTGATGCAGTAATCCATAATGCCGGAGCAACCTCTTGTTTTTTAAAAGAAGACTACTTTAAGCATAACGTCACGCTAACCAAAAACTTATGCGCAGTATTAGAGAAACGAAAATTACTAAAAGGTAAATTTATATATACCAGCAGTTTAGCGGCTTTAGGGCCAGGAACAAATAACTTAGAAGAAGATATTACAGAAGTTAAACAGCCCAATCCAATCTCTAGCTATGGTAGCAGCAAATTATTAGCAGAAAAAGAAGTAATAAAATCTGGAATTAACTATACAATATTAAGACCTACAGCAGTATTTGGAGAAGGCACTTTAGATTATAAAGATTTAATTACCGTTGTTAAAAAAGGATTTGCAATTTATACAGCAAGTCCAAAACAGCAATTGTCATTTATACACGCAGATGATATTGCTAAAGCTGTTTTTTTAGCACTTAATAGTCCAGATAAAAACCAGATTTTTAACCTTTCAGATGGCGAATCATATACCTTGGCTTCGGTATACCAAACCGTCGCATCATCTCTAAATAAAAAAATTAGATTTAAATTTAGAATTCCATTATTTATGGTGTTTGGTGTTGCACAGCTTAATTATTATCTAGAGAAGTTTTTCAAAATGAAAAATGCACTAAATAGTATTGAAAAGGCCAATGAAGTTACTGCTCTTAATTGGAAATGTTCGGCTCAAAAAGTTAAAACCGAACTTAACTTTAAAGCATCACACTCTTTAAAAGAAATTATTCAATAATTTATTTTATGGTAGAAAGTATTATATCAGTTTTAATTATTGGTTTTCTAGCAGGATTTATTTTCTCAATGCCAATTGCTGGACCCATAAGTATAATTGTTACATCTAACGCACTAAAAGGAAACCAAAGATTTTGCACAAGAGCAGCCATAGGAGCAAGTGTTGTCGAGTTTTTTTATGTGTTTATTGTTATTTATGGTATTACTAAATTATACAGTTATTATAAAAATTATGTGCCCTATATATTAATAATTGGGTCTATTTTTTTATTCTTTATAGCGTATCAAATCATTAAAACTAATTTAAATTTTGATGAGTTTAATTTATCAAAAAAAGTCGATAAAAAAATTGAAAATAAAGGAGGTTTAAGAGCTGGGCTTATTATAAATTTAACAAATCCTTCATTACTATTTGGCTGGCTAACTTCTTCATTTTTAGTATTTTCTTTAGCTTCTTCATTAAGTTTAAATACTGGAGGATTAGATTTGCTAATCAACGAAAATGTAAACCTTTTGTCTAATAGTGGACAATCTCAGTTAGTAAAGTCAGTTTCAGAAAAAAGTATTTCAGATTTTTTACTATCGATAGTATATGCTTTTTCTGTTGCTTTTGGAGGTTTTATTTGGCTTGTATATTTTTCAAAATTTATTATAAAACATAGAAAACGTTTAAATATTTCGATTGTAAATAAAATAATTAAAATTTTGGGTTACTGCCTTATTGGTATTGCTTTATATCTAGTTTACAAAGCAATAGCTATACTATTGGGCTAACTATTTTTTAATACAAATAGCCAGTAAATAAAGTTAAATCTTTATTTACGTTTCTTTTGCAATTTCTAAATATTGATTAAGTTTAACAATTAAAATAATTTTCCAATTAATGCAAAATAAGATGATATTTTTAGATCGTAATGAAAACAATTATGGCCCTGCGCCAAAATGTTATGATGTTTTAAAAAATTTAGAATTTTCTAAATTTAGTTGTTATACACGTGAGTTTCAAAAAGAGTCTAAAGGTATCCTTTCTGCTCGTTTTGCTAAAGATTTTAATTTGCCAGAAAATAGAGTTCTTCTTGGTTATGGAGCAGAAGATATATTAAAGCAAACTGTACAATGTTATTTAGAAAAAGGTGACAAATTAATGATTCCGTCTTTTTCTTGGTGGTATTATAAAAAATTGGCGGAAGAAGTAGATGGTATAGACGTTCAATATCCAATGATAAAAGGAACGGATTCCTTTTATTATGATTTGGATGAAATGATTGCTATTTATAAAAGAGAAAAACCAAAAATGGTTCTAATTAGTTCACCTACTAATCCTACTGGTAATTCATTAAGCATAACAGACATTAATATCGTTTTAAAAGAATTTAGAGATAGCTTTGTTATTTTAGATGAAGCTTATGCTCATAGTGGCACTAATAATTACGTAAATGAGTTACTAGATGAAAATCCAAATTTAATTATTGTTAGAACGTTTTCTAAGTATTATGCTTTGGCTGGAGTAAGAGTAGGGTATGCGTTTCTAGGTAAAAACTTAACTAATCTTTCAAAATTTACAAATCGTTATTTAGGTTACCATAGACTTTCCGAAGAAATAGCATTGGCAGCATTAGACTCTCCAGAGTATTATGCAAATATGGCAAGTATAATGAACCAAGATAAAGAGTTATTTTATAAGGCTTTTAATGCAATTGATGGTTTTACGGTATTTAAGTCGGATACTAATTTTGTTTTAGTTGAAGTGCCAATAGAAATTATGAAGTCAATGCAAGAATTTTTACTAAGTAGAAACTTGCAAATTAAATTTATGAATGAAGAATTATTAAATTCTCACCTACGAATTACAATAGGAACGCAAGAACAAAATAGAATGCTAGTTGAAGCAATAGAAGAATTTATGTCAAAACAATAAAATGGGACTTTTCCAAGAGTACAAATCATCATTAAAATTAATCGAGGTTGAAGAAGTTTTCGATCTAATTTTTTATCGCCCATTAGCTTTTCTATTTGTAAAACTTATTTATGGCACAAATATTACCCCAAACCAAATTACCATATTAAGTCTTAGTTTTGGTATAGCCGGAGGAATTGCATTAAGCTTTGGCACAGTACAATCTATATTCTTGGCGGCCTTTTTATTTATAACATTTAATGTTTTAGATTGCAGTGATGGGCAATTAGCCAGATTAAAAGGTAATGGTACCGAATTTGGGAGAATACTCGATGGTATGGCAGATTATATGGTATCTACCTCTGCCTACTTAGGAATTGGTTTTGGTTTTGCTAACCATTCTTCTAATCCATTATTGTATTGGTTATTAATACTAGTTACAGCAGCGAGCAATATTATGCACGCCGTTTTAGTAGACTTTTATAGAAATAGATTTATCGACTATACACAAGATCGTATAAGTGTTTTAGATGACGGTTTAGAAAAATTTAAAAAAGAATACGAGGGTTTAAAAAAACAAAAAGGAAACATTTTTAAAAAGTTTATTATTGGTGCCTATATAAAGTATTCTTCAATGCAAAACAGCATGGCATCAAATGAAGAAAAAGAATTTAAAATATCTGCTCCAGTCTATTACAAATATAATAAAACACTAATTCATTTCTGGACCTACTTAGGCCCAACAACTCAATGGACTTTTTTGATTATTTGTGCATTAATTAATAGATTAGATATTTATCTATGGGGATTAATAGTAGTCTTTAATACTTACGCAATTATAATATATGTCGCTCAAAAAAGAGTTGACAAAAAATTAAAAACAATTTAAGAATAAAATAAAATTACTGAATATATTCTGTTTTTTTGAGCATTCAATAATTAAGAAATCACAACAAATGAAAGTTATCATTTTAGTAGCTGGAATATCCTCTAGACTCCGACCATTAACAGAAAATACACCTAAATGTCTATTGAAAATTGGTAAAAAACTTATTTTAGAGCGTATGCTAGATAATTTAATAGCCAATGGATTAAATGATTTTGTTTTTGTCACAGGATATTTAGAAAATCAAATCAAAAAAAAAATAATTACAAATTATCCAAATATAAATGTAGAGTTTATATATAACGACGTTTATAACACAACCAATAATATATATTCACTTTGGATGACCAAAGAAGCAGTTAAAGGAGAAGCTGTTTTACTCTTAGATGGCGATATCATATTCGATGAAAAAATCGTTACATTATTATTAGAATCAAACTATAAAAACTGTTTGGCTTTAAGAAGCGAAGGCGGTATTGCAGACGAAGAAATTAAGGTAACCTTAGCAAAGGATAAAAGCATAAAGGAAATCAGCAAAACAATAGATCCTAAATTAGCCATTGGAGAGTCTATTGGAATAGAGAAATTCTCTTCAGAATACATGGATGCTTTGTTCGCAAAGCTAGATACTATGATTATTGAAGAGGACAAAGTAAATTTGTTTTATGAAGCGGCTTTCGAAGAGACTATTAACGAAGGTGAAAAAATTTTCACAATAGATGTCGGTAGCCTAAAATGTATGGAATTAGATACTGTTGAAGATGCCGAATTAGCAAAGAAAGAAGTTTTGTTTTTTGATAAAGAATTCTTGTAAATGGCGTTGATAAATTGAAACTGGATATTCTATCCGTTGAACTATGAGACCGTGTTGCAATTGACGAGCTAGTTTCAAAAAAAAATACAGCTATATTCTAGATGTAAAAATAAGTAATTTCATTTTTAATATGACGAAGTAGTATTTTAAACTTGTTTTTTAGATATAAAGAAATAGTCGTGTCCGACTTAAACGGAAGACCGCTGCGCTCTTAGACATAAGGTTCGAATTGATAAAGCGTTGATATCTATTTATATAAAAATTGGTCTGTAATTTTCAAACAAGCACACGCATTTTGAAATAGCAAGGTTTCCATTTTCAAAAATATTATAAAGATAGAATTTATGGTATTTCATATCATTATTTAAATCTTTAATCGGACACTAATGATAAAGAAACTTAAGCCTATTTATGTATGTACAATCTATGCTTAACGGCAAAGAACACCAAACCTGCCATGTTAAGTGCTTGTTTTTTAGTGATTAGCGCTTTTCGATACCCCTCTATTGTTTTCGAACTTAAAAATAAGGTCTCCTCTATTTCGGTAGTGGTGTGTTCTTTACTAATAAGTTGTAAAACATCTACTTCCCTTTCAGTAAGCCCATTTCCTCAGAGTCCTTCAGAGTTTTTCAAATCTCGATTTGACATTCCGTGGAGCATAGCTTTAGAGACCTCTTCACAAAATAAAATTCGGATTCTACTACTTTATAAATTGCCTTCACCACCTCCTTCGGATCGGTATTTTTAATCAAGTAACCATTGGCCCCGAGATTCGTTATTTGTAAAATGAAAGCTTCGCTATTATGCATGGTGAGCATCAATACACGAATATGCGTATGGCTTTTATTAATCTCTGCCAAGCTATCGGCACCTCCTAGCACTGGTATATCCATGTCCAACAACACCACATCGGGTTTGGATTGTTCAATTCCATCTAAGAGCTCCCGACCGTTTTCTGCCTGCTGGACTGCAATAAACTCTGGATTTTCAAGTAAAATCATGGCCATACCCGAACGCACTAATTGATGGTCATCCGCTATTGCTATTCGTATAATTGTGCTCATAATTCACTTTCTTTAAAAACTATTGGCACTTCCATCTCTGCTTAAAATCCGCTTTAGATCTTTTTATGTATAGTAAAGATTCCTTCCTGAACCTGCACGCAACTTTCCATATTTTTCATCCCGATTCCTCCTGATTTCATTTTATCAATATCAAGGCCTTTACCATTGTCGGGATACAGCACCGCATTTGATCACTGCGGTACTTTTCCGAAGCACCTGCATGCTTGATTGTATTCTGGAAACAATTCCTGAAAGATATAAGTATAATCAACGGATTTGAAACTGGCTGGCTGCAACTAAAACCTCTTCTCCAGTTTTAACTTAAGGTTGATCAAACGGTAATTATATTAATCAAACGGTTAATTACCGCTCGATCAACCTTTTGATCAATACTTTTTTATACAAACTATGAAAGTTATTATCTTAGACAGCATAAAAACAAGACTACATTTTTTAAAATGCCCCAAGAATGGATATAATCTGGAATACAACTGTTGTAAACCCTCAAGAGTTAATGAATATTTCAAGAGGTGATAAAAACCGAATGCTTAAATACCTATATCAATTTCAAACCTTGATACCGCTGCGAATTGAAGCTTTAAAAGAGAGTTTAAAAAACGACGATAGAAAAATGGTGAGACAGTTGTTACATCAAATGAGTCCGCAATTACAGTTTTTTGGAATCGAAGATGTTGTGCAGCCCATTCGACGATTGGAGCATGAATATGCAACGATCCCCATTGAAGATCTCCATGCTTTGGTTAATTCAATAATAAATAAGCTCGATCGAGCAATTAAAGACGTAGATTCCATTTTGAAAGATAACTTCTAACTATCAAATATATGCCGATAAAATATCTATTTTTAGTAATCACTTTTTTTGCGTTCTTCTTAACCACAAAAGCGCAAACCCTAACAAAGATCAAACAAGATTCGTTAATGGTAATCTGGAAAGACACCGCACAGCAAGACATTGTTCGTTTAAGAGCAATTAGTCAGATTGCTAAAGAAGGCTTCCGATTTAAGAATCCAGATAGTACTTTTTATTATGCACAGTTACAATATGACTTTGCAAGTTCAATCAAAAATAAAGAGTTTCAAGCGCTTGCTTTAAATTTAAAGGGTGACTACTATTTGTTAAAAGGTGACCCAAATAATGCCTTTGATGTACTTAATAGTGCATTAAAAATAGCTGAAGAGCTTAGTAATAAAAAAATCAAATTAAACACCTTAGGTAATCTCTCAAGAGTCTTCCAATCAAGGGGTGATGTTGAAACAGCTCTGGAATATAGTTTGCAGATATTGAAACTAAGCGAAGAAATTCAGGATCAAGCAAGTATTGGAAAAAGTTTGAGTGATATTGCGACAAATTATATAAAAAAGGGGGATTACCCTAAAGGTCTTGAATACCTAAGTAGATCAAAAAAAATATTTGATGCACTCGGAAATAAGTACAACGTGGTTACAGTACAGTCCTATATGGCTCAAATATATTTACAGCAAGGAGAATTAGACAAAGCCAAAGAACTTGTTCTTTTAAACCTTGCTTATTTTGAAAAAACTGACAATCAAACACTTATATCTGGAACCTTATCCAATTTAGGCGGTATATATGCACAGCAAGGAAATAATGAAAAAGCATTAGAATATTTAGAGAGAGCTCTGGTATTCATAGAAAAATCAGGAAACATTCCGTACATCGCAGGACTATCTCAAAATATTGGCTTTATTTATTATGACGAAGGTGAGCTTGAACGGGCATTAGAATACCTAAACAAAAGTTTAAAATTGTCCTATGAAATTAAA
This sequence comes from Flavobacteriaceae bacterium, assembly GCA_047614245.1. Lineage (GTDB taxonomy): Bacteria > Bacteroidota > Bacteroidia > Flavobacteriales > Flavobacteriaceae > Ulvibacter. The sequence goes on along the minus strand of JBLHIC010000024.1, from coordinate 21,121 downwards.
AATGAAGAATATATCGTCGCTGCAAAACAGAAAATTGGAATTATACTTGCAGACCAAGGGAAATATAATCAGGCAATCCCATACGGCAATGATGCATTAATCTTTTACCAAAATACAGGCGATGTAGAGGGCATAAGAAATGCATCAAAAAGCCTTGTAAAGAGCTATAAAGCTACTGATAATTATAAAAAGGCTTTTGAAATGAACGAGCTCTATTTTCAGATGCGGGATAGCCTGAATAGCGCAGAAAATCAAAAGGCAATTATAGAGTTACAAGTTCAATCTGACTATGACAAACAAAAAGCAATAGATGATCTTGAAAATGAAAAAGAAATTGCCATGGAAACTCAAAAAACAAAGGCCCAACGTAATATATCAATAGCCATTGGTGTCGTTCTATTATTAATCTCACTATTGGCGTTTGTTATTTTTAACCGCCTTAAAGTAACCCGCGAGCAAAAAGCCATCATCGAAGAACAGAAAAAGAAAGTAGAACAATCTGAAAAATACAAAGAACAGTTTCTTGCCAATATGAGTCATGAGATTAGAACGCCCATGCACGCTATCTCTGGGATGGTAAAAATCTTGGAACGTAATGAGCATCCACCTGCGCAGGATGTTTATCTAAATGCCATGCAAACCAGTTCTGAGAACCTAGTCGTCATTTTAAATGATGTCCTTGACCTCTCCAAAATAGAAGCTGGAAAGTTGGAGATCGAACAGATCCCCATGAATCCAGGAGCGGTAATCGTAAATGTTGTTCAATTGCTAAAATTTAAAGCCGAAGAAAAAGGCCTTCTGTTATCTTATGAAGTAGCAGCCAATGTGCCAAAATTTGTAATAGGAGATCCCACTCGCTTGAATCAGATTTTACTTAATCTTGCTGGAAACGCTATCAAATTCACCGAAAAAGGGAATGTTATTATCTCTTTAACCGCAGAAAAGCAACAACTGCGATTTGCTATAAAGGATACAGGTATAGGCGTTGAAAAGGAGAAGTTAGAACATATTTTTAAAGCCTTTGAACAGGCTAAAAAATCTACGTCCCGCTACTACGGAGGCACAGGGCTTGGCCTTAGTATTTCCAAACAACTGGTGGAACTCCAACACGGAAAAATTTGCGCAGAAAGCAGTCTAGGACAAGGAAGTACTTTTTATGTAACCCTACCCCTAACGATTGCATCGGCTGATCTTGGACAAACTATTATTTCAGGAGAAAAACTAAAATCGATGATGAAATCCCTTGAAGGAATTCGTATTCTTATTGCTGAAGACAATCCGTTTAACCAAATGATTGCCCAAGACGATTTGTCTTTTTATATAGACAATGTCAAAATCGAAACGGTTGAAAATGGTGCATTGGCTATTGAAAAGTTTAAAACAAGCTCCTATGACCTTATTTTAATGGATGTACAAATGCCTGAAATGAATGGCTTTGAAGCCACTAAAAAAATTAGAGAAATAGAAAGTGCTCAAGAAAGAGTAACGGCGATTCCAATTATCGCTATGACTGCTAGTTTGCTAAAAACAGAAATTGACAGTTGTTACAATGCCGGAATGAACAATTATATCCCAAAACCTTATAAACTAGAAGAATTGATTGTTCCTATTTTTAAAGAACTAAGATCGTAAGCTATGAATTCAAACAACATAAAATGCTTAATTATCGACGACGATCCTTTTATCAGAGAACTACTTCAGGATAAATTAGACGAACATTTCCCAGAAATTAAAGTCTTGTCAACTGCCAATAGCGGATTTGAAGGCTTAGAGAAAATTAAAACCTTTCAACCAGACTTAGTATTTCTTGATGTAGAAATGGCCGATATGACAGGTTTCGAAATGTTGGCACAGTTCTCAGATATTAATTTTCAAACCATTTTCATCACCTCTTATAGCCATTATGCGATTAAAGCGATTCGATTCAATGCTTTGGATTATATACTCAAACCTATTGATCTGGGGGAATTGAAAAAAGCCATAAGGCGATATAAGGATCATATAAGAAGCAGCCCTCAACAAGAAAATTTGTCTCTGGCAATACAAAATTTGTCTACTAAAAATGTAGCAGAGCATATCTTACTTTTAAAAACACAGGACGGGGATTTGAAATTAGTTTTAAAAGATATCGTCCGTTTTGAAGGAGACAGAAACTATAGTTATATTCATCTCAAAAACGGAGCTAAAAAACTGGTAACAAAGACATTGAGTGATTTAGAAGAATTACTCGACAACAAAGGGTTTTATAGATGCCATCGGTCTCACATCATAAATAGAGATCATATTATTGATGCTAAGGGACTTTCAGTGCAATTGTCTGATACAACTAAGCTTCCTGTTTCTAGACGGAAAAAGAAACCATTTCTTCAATGGTATGAATACTATCGACTCGAAAACAATTAGTCTATTCCAAGTTCGTTACCTTTTATCCAAACATCTATTCTAAATACACTTATCTACCCTTCCAGAATAGGTTTTTAACATTCTATTTTTTCAAACCCTACCCCTAAATCGTTTTTTATGCGGTTTATCAAGTGGTTCTTAAACCATTTGATAAACCGCTCATACCGATGGATATTATGTTCCCAGCTCTAGAGATGCTATGACCATCACTTGGTCTGGAACTCAAACTAGAAATGGAGCTCGTGGTGGCGCGGAGATAAGACAAACAACACCAAACTTTAACTTTCATTTCGTTCTTGAAACAGAATGTGTCACAGTGGACGGAAACCAAGCAGTCTACGGAGGTACTATTACCCAAGTTCGAGTACTCTGAGGAAATGCCCCGGCTATTGGTTTGGGATGGCGCTTTTATTTTAAAGTGATAGATCAAGACAGAACAAACTGCTCCGATTATGATCAAATAGCGAACACAACGTTCTTTGCTTCGCCAAGATCTCCATCTCTTTGCGGCGTCTATATGCCCAAACCGAAGATGGTCTCCACAAGGCTACACAGATATTCCTAGACCCGGATTTGCAGTGGTAGCTAACTAAATTAGGGAATCACTTACTACTTGCACTATAATTTAAAACTCCTTTGCAAATTTTGCAAAGGAGTTTTAATACTCATACTATTCTCATATGCAAATAAATAACCACTAGATCAACCGTTGGATCAACCGAAAAACCGTTAGATAAACTCCCCTACCGCTAGATAAGTTGTATTGCCCATGGCTTTATAATACAACTACATTTATCTCAAGCAATTTTGCTTTCAGTTAACTTAAAATATATTATCATGAAAAAATTACTCTTTTTGATGTCCTTAGGACTCATTTTTAATTTTACACTTCTACAAGCGCAAGATATTATTAACCCCGTGTCAGCAACAACAACCTTAACGGCTCAATTTGGAACAACTCTTGACCATTCCATTGATGGAACTGGATTAGATGCCTTCCCAAGTTTAACAGCCAATCATGGAATGTCAGTATTTGGCAATTCATTTGTAGCAATCAACGAAATAGGTTCAATAGATTTTGATCTAGGAGGCTCTTATCTAGTAGACGGTCTAGCTTTCTGGAATCAAAATTTCTTTGGTCCCGTTCCTGGAGAAAACGGAATACAAGAAGTACTTATTTCTTCTTCCAATGATGGTGTAACTTATACACCAATTACGGGTGCACCTAATATATTTGCACAAACTACATGCATGAATTGTCCATCAGAACAATTTTCATTCACTGAAGTTATGGCTTCTTTTATCCGTTTTGATGTGATTAACAATTGGGGCGAACCTACTTATGTGGGTTTTTCAGAAGTTGCGTTTTCTGGAATTGAAGCAACCGTAATAGAAAATGTTATTAATCCTGTGTCAGCCTCTTCAACATTAGCATCTGCAGGAACAGATATCAATAATGCAATTAACGGAACTGGTCTGGCTACTTTCCCAAGTTTAAGCGCCAACCACGCCCCGTCAAACCCAATTAACTCATGGATATCTACGGATGCTACAGGAACAATTGACTTCAACTTAGGAGGAACCTATTTAGTGGATGGATTCTCTTTTTGGAATCAAAATGCTGGAGGTCCAGGGACAGATGGAACAACTGGTATTAGAGACGTTGTTATTTATTCTTCGGAAGATGGTGCAACCTTTACTGAGGTGCCTGGAGCAACTAATACTTTTGCTCAAGTTACCACTGGAGATTCCCCCCCAGAGCAATTTGCTTTCGCTGAAGTAACAGCTAGCTTTATGCGTATTGAAGTACTTAACAACTATGGCGATATGTTCACCGGCTTCGCTGAAATTGCATTTTCCGGTATTGCACCCTTAGGAGTTAACGACAACGTATTAGAGCAAACTGTTAATTTATTTCCAAATCCAGCCCGTGATTTTATTACTATTAGTAATAGTACTGATGTGATGATCAATAGTATCAAAATCTACGATATGAATGGAAGATTGGTAAATCAGGTTAAAGTAGACAGTGCTTCAGATCAGACAATCAATGTATCTGAGCTTACAACTGGTATGTATTTGATTAATATAACTAGTGATCAAGCTACAGTAGTTAAAAGATTGATTAAAAAATAGTTCTACATTCATTTAGCCCCAAACCCCTTTGCAGCAATTGCGTAGGGGTTTTTTATTGTTTATAACTAATAATTCAAGTTATTTTAGCTTCGGTAGTGTTTCAAAAGGACAAGACATAAAGCAGCACTCACTTCTCTCTTATCTATTGTTCTTCTTCATTGCTTTTTTAAATTCCGACAGAACTTTCCTCAAAATCTATTCAAAAAAAAGCCCCTACATTGCTGTAAAGGCTTCCGTGACATTGTAATTTATCAACCTTGGCTGCATCACTCTCAAGGTTCTATTTTTAGTTTTAGAGTGAAAATGTTTCAGTAAATACTTTTCCATTTGAGATAAACTTTATCTTATAATCTCCCGTTTTACTTTTGTCCAAGCTGTATGCTCTCTCTAGTATCATCTCTTCCCCGATTTTTTCCGTATGAATTAAATCGAAAATCTTTGAATCATCTTCTTCGGAACTGTAGTACATTTTAATTTTCAGAGGTTCCTTTAGAAGTGATAACTGGCTTACCAATATCAAGTCATCCTTAACTCTCAAGGTAGGCATAAAAATGGTCTTTGCGCTTTTTGCATCAAAAAGAATAGTGGCTTCATCCACTACAAAAGAAGTAATTTCTACATTAGTATCGCCAACGACCTCAAATGTATATTTACCGCTTGGCAGATCCATATCACTTACCAATTCTGCCATAGAATTCGAATTAAGATCTGTGCCTTCAAAAATGGCAACTCCTTTTTTATTCCTTACAACGAACTTCGGGTTCTCATTTATGGTCTTCCCTTCTTGGATCGAAAATTGATTCTGAGCGTTTAGTTCGCTAATCGATGCATAATTTACTGCGGTTGAAAGGACAGCTACTGTCATAACAACCAATTTCATTGCTTTTTTCATAATTGTAGGTTTTAGAATTATGATGTAAATATACCGTGAGTTTCATTTATAGAAAACAGCTAGATTTTCCAGTTTATGTATTATATTAACCTATTACTGTTCTTAAAAAAATCAATGGGGTAATTTAGTATACAAAATTGACAATATAGCATAGTATTAAACTAGACGATGTTGTAATTTTACACAAAAGTCGAAATGAACAAAGCTCCATCATTAGAAAAGTTAAGCCCTAGCTTTGGAAGTTCATTCATGGTTAGGCAGCATAATGAGGACAGGAAGATAAAGAATGCAATATGGCATTTTCATCCTGAGATTGAACTAGTATATGTAAACAAGGGAAGAGGTAAGCGTCACATAGGAAATCACTTATCCTATTTTAATAACAGTCAGTTAATTATAATTGGCAGTAATTTACCACATCATGGTTTTGTGGATCGTCTAACCACTGAAGGAAAAGAAACTATCGTTCAATTTAAGCCAGACTTTTTAGAAGCTTTAAGTCCGAAAATACCTGAATTAACTGCGGTTTCAACCTTGCTTCAGCGTGCGAAAAAAGGGATTGTTTTTGGCATCGAAGCAAAAAACGAATTGGGCTGGAAGATTGAACAACTCATGAAACAGGCAGGTTTTGAACGCATGGTTTCCTTCCTTGAGGTTTTAAATCATTTAGCCATTTCTGAAGACTATACCCTTCTCAATGCAGATGGATTTGCCTTTGAAGCATCTCACAAGGACAGCCTTAAAATTGATATCGTTTATAAGTACATACTTGAAAACTTTCAAAAAAACATTCCTCTCCGTTTAATTGCAGACAAAGTAAGTATGACGGTTCCTTCGTTTTGTAGGTATTTTAAAAAAACAACGAATAAAACTTTTACGGAAGTTTTAAATGAATATCGAATTGTCCATGCCACAAAGCTTTTAAGTGAAAGTCAGCTTAACATCACAGATCTATGTTTTGAATGTGGCTTTAATAACTTCTCCCATTTTAATAAACAATTTAAGTCCATAACTGGAAAAACTGCCTTACAATACAGAAAAGAAATTAAGCTTATGATTAATGTTTAATGAATTTAGTTAAAAGTCCCGCCCTTATATTGAATGGAAGTTGACGGCATAAAGGAAAGCGAGAACTTGATAAACTCAAAACTGAAAAACTGGAGGGTGATGCTTTTACAATAATGCGAGTACGTGAAGAACCATTAAAAGCCATTACCGAAATAGATGTAATTTCAAAAACGCCTTTCAATGCCAAACAAGTTTCAAGCGACATCTTGGAACATATTTTAGAATTCTATTCCATTGACACAAAAAGAACACGCAAGATTGAGAAGTACCTTTTAAAAGACTCAATCCAAAACGAGAAAGGACTGGATGCTTACATTGAAATGATATTGACTGAAAAAGCAGAAAGAAAACCCCAATAGTATTTTTGGAATACAGAAGAGAACACAACTGTTTTCTATTCAATCGCATTTATTAATACTGTAATATGAATTTATTTTATTTGGTATGGACTGAAATAAAGGTCTTTCAAGGGGTAAATTGTGCCCCTATTCTCAATAAACGTTACAAATGTGTTACAAAGGCAAATAAAAAAAGCCTCCACATCTCTGTGAAGGCTTTCATTCTCTGGGCTCCTCTTCTTGGGCTCGAACCAAGGACCCTCTGATTAACAGTCAGATGCTCTAACCAACTGAGCTAAAGAGGAAGGTGTTAACCTTTTTGCGGTTGCAAATATAATTTATTTTTAATCCGTCACAAAAAGAAAACTATATTTTTTCTATTTAAAAATCGCTCGATAGATATCATTCCCATTGGCAAATAGAACCAATGCAATTAATAAGAAGAAACCTATCATTTGTGCGTACTCCATAAACTTGTCGTTAGGCTTACGACCAGTGACCATCTCATAAAGCAAGAACATCACATGACCTCCATCTAATGCTGGGATTGGAAGTATATTCATAAACGCCAAAATAATTGAAATTAAAGCCGTTGTTTCCCAAAAGCTCATCCAGTTCCAAGTTCCTGGAAAAAGATTCCCTATAGCTCCAAAACCTCCTACCTGAGTCGCTCCTTCTTTTGTGAATACATATTTAAACTGCTTTGCATAGTCTTTTAGCTTATCCATTCCGAAGCTAGTTCCTCCTGCTATACTTTCCCAAAGACTAAATGTTAAATGAGTCCCTCTTCCTAAAAATTCCTTTCCAAAGTTCTGAACTCCAATTTGCCCTTCTTCATTTGGTGTGACCTTCAATGTGTCTAAAACACCGGCACGAGATACAACAACAGTATTCTCATTCCCTAAATTCGCTTTTACAGTAGCAGTGAATTCATGCCAATAACCAACAGACTTTCCGTTTATCGAAACAACCTTATCTCCATTTTTAAAACCTGCGGCGATTGCTGGAAAATCTGCTGCAACAGTATCAATTACTGGCATTCTTAGAGGTTCAAATGGTCGCATAATGCCCCCTTTGAACATGGTCATTCCAATATCTTCTGGTACTGAAAGTGACTCAACAGTTCCATCCTTATGTTTTACCTCAACAGTTTCAACATCTCGTAAAAACAGGTTTCGATTGATATCGGTTACATTCAAGAATTCCTCTCCGTTCACTTTCAGAATGTGGTCTCCATCACGAAATCCGAAATCCTTGAATTCTTGTACTACAGAGAATCCTTCAGGAATATCGGCGTTGGTCGTAATATCTCTTCCGTAGAAATACAACAAACTCATATAGATTACAAAACCTACAATAATATTCACAGTAACTCCTCCCAACATAATAATCAATCGCTGCCAAGTTGGCTTACTTCGAAATTCCCAAGGTTGAGGAGGACCGGCCATTTGTTCCTTATCCATACTCTCATCTATCATTCCAGCAATTTTCACATACCCTCCAAGAGGTAGCCATCCAATTCCGTAAACCGTATCTCCAATCTTCTTTTTGAAAAGTGAAAATTTAATATCAAAAAATAAATAGAACTTTTCTACCCGTGTTTTAAATAATTTCGCAGGGATGAAATGCCCCAATTCATGTAGGACGATTAATAAGGATAAACTCAATAATAGCTGAATTGCTTTAACGGCAAATGGACTCATAGTCTTTAGAAATTTTAACGTACAAAAGTACTCTTTTATGACTTGCCAAAAAAATAAAGCCTGAGATTCTGCTGGCCCACGTCTATTTAAATAACAAAACCCCTTGACGAAGGTTTCGGCTGTCAAGAAATAGAGTATATCAAGGAGTCTAGCAGTTTAGAAGGATGCTTTTACAATAAAAATTAAGATCCCTAGTATTGGAGGTCTTTTGAAATCACAATAGATTTTCTGTCGTTTAAAGAGTTCGAGGAAAACATTTATTTGCTACTAGGTGGAGAATTCTATTTTAGGTAGTAATTTTGCAACTAAGAAAAATAATTTATGCTTCAGTTTTTTTCAAAATACAAATTTCTAGCAGTTGTACTATTCGTACTCTCGGTAATAATTATTTCATTCATTTATTCAATTCTAAAACCTACAGAAAGACTAAAAGTATATCAACCCGCCGAAGTAAATTTCGAATTAGTAGACAGCACCTTACAACATGTCAAAAAATATCATACCATCGCAGATTTTTCCCTAATCAACCAGAATGGGAAAACAGTTACCCAAACCGATTACAAGAACAAAATCTACGTTGCCGATTTCTTTTTTACTACTTGTCAATCTATTTGCCCTATTATGACCGATAATATGCGTCAAATTCAGGAAAAACTGAAAAGCGACAATGATGTCATGCTTCTTTCTCATAGCGTAACCCCAGAAATTGATTCGGTAGCACAACTTAAAAAATATGCCGTAACAAAGGGTGTTAATGATGAAAAATGGAATCTCGTAACCGGTGACAAAAAACAAATATATGAGCTGGCTCGCAAATCATATCTGGTCGCAAAAGATAACCCAGAATATGAGTTCGACCTTATTCACACTGAAAACTTTGTACTTGTGGACACAAAAAAACGCATCCGAGGCTTCTATGACGGTACCAATTCTGAAGACATCAAACAGCTTCTCAAAGACATTCAAATCCTGAAGATAGAGTAATAGTTTTTTTAATCCCAATTGTTTTTCCACTTCTACATTTTCCCTTACTTTTGTCTTGTTTAAAATCAATCTAAATAAAGATAATGTTAACAATTGCCTCATTAAAAAAGGGTCAACGTGCTTTAATCAAGGAGTTTTCAGTAGATACCGTACCATTAAAACTACTTGAAATGGGATGCTTGCCGGGCAATGAAGTTGCTTTGGTACAAACGGCACCTTTTCAAGATCCACTTTATTTAAACATTAATGGAAGCCATTTAGCTATAAGAAAGGAGACAGCAGCACAAATTGAAATTGAATTGATAGATTAAAAATGGCTAAACAGATCAATGTTGCACTTATAGGGAACCCCAATACGGGTAAAACTTCAGTTTTTAATAGATTGACGGGTCTTAATCAGAAGGTTGGAAACTATCCTGGGATAACCGTTGAAAAAAAACAAGGTACAGCCACGCTTAGTCGAAATCTAAAAGCGCACATCATTGATCTCCCAGGGACATATAGTCTTAACGCATCTTCCTTAGATGAAAATGTAGTCATTGAGTTATTGCTTAATAAAAATGACAAGGATTACCCAGATGTTGCGATCGTTGTTGCAGAAATTGAAAATTTAAAACGCAATCTGCTTCTCTTTACTCAAATTAAAGATTTAGGCATTCCCACTATTTTGGTGATTAACATGTCCGATAGGATGAAACGGAAAGCGATTTCACTAGATGTAGCGCTACTAGAAAAAAAATTAGAAACAAGAATTGCCCTCATAAGTTCAAGAAAAAATACTGGTTTCGACTCCCTCACTGAAATAATAACCAATTACACCCTCATATCCACTAAACCGTGTGTAAATGCGTCCAAGATAGCTCCAGAGTATTTTGATAGGCTTCGGAAAGTCTTTCCGAATCAGGAAATTTATAAACTATGGTTGGTGATTACGCAGGATGTAAACTTTGGAAAACTAGAAAGAAACGAATTAAAAGGAGTTGCTACATTTAAAACAGAATCCAAGAGCAATCTGAAAAGGTTGCAACAAAAAGAAACGATAGCCCGCTACCAATTTATAAATAGTGTATTAAAAGAAACCCTTATCATTGACCAGGCAAATGCTAAAGATTTTCGAAGCCGTTTAGACAGGGTCTTGATTCATAAAGTATGGGGCTATTTCATTTTCTTAGGAATCTTACTCCTCATGTTTCAAGCTATTTTTGACTGGAGCAGTTATCCAATGGATTTTATTGATAGTTCTTTCGCTTCTCTCAGTGAATGGACGAAGCGAACACTTCCTATTGGAGATTTCACCAATCTTATTGCGGAGGGGATCATTCCCGGATTGGGAGGAATCGTCATATTCATCCCTCAGATTGCCTTTTTATTCTTCTTTATATCAATTCTTGAAGAAAGTGGATATATGAGTCGTGTTGTATTTTTAATGGACCGATCCATGCGTCGTTTTGGATTGAGCGGTAAAAGTGTAGTTCCTTTGATTTCAGGTACTGCCTGCGCTATTCCTGCGATTATGGCAACGCGAAACATAGAAAACTGGAAGGAAAGACTTATTACGATACTTGTAACCCCTTTCACTACGTGTTCGGCCAGATTGCCTGTTTATCTAATAATAATCTCACTTGTTATTCCCGAAGGCCGTGTATTCTGGATCTTTAGTTACCAAGGATTAACCTTAATGTTCCTGTATTTACTTGGATTCGCAGCTTCTCTTTTTTCTGCCTATCTTCTCAATAAAGTACTTAAAATTCGAAGCAGGTCATTTTTTGTGGTGGAAATGACCAATTACAAACTTCCAATGCCCAAGAACGTATTGATTACCGTAATTGAAAAAACAAAATCTTTCGTTTTTGGAGCTGGTAAAATCATTTTGGCGATCTCCATTATTCTTTGGGTTTTAGCATCCTATGGCCCCGGTGATTTTAATAATGCTGAATCAATTGTAGCCCAGCAAACTACAAACGAAAATCTTTCCGAGGATGATATAGAAACCAGAATAGCATCTTTTAAATTGGAGCATTCTTATATTGGTATTCTGGGAAAAGGTATCGAACCTGCTGTTCGACCTCTAGGTTACGATTGGAAGATTGGAATCGCAATTGTTAGCTCTTTTGCGGCTCGTGAGGTATTTGTTGGGACCTTAGCCACTATTTATAGTGTGGGCAGTGATGAGGAAGAAACGATAAAAAATAGAATGGCCGCCGAAATAAACCCAAGCACTGGAGAACCGTTATTTAATTTTGCCAGCGGAATCTCCCTCTTGTTATTTTATGCGTTTGCAATGCAATGTATGAGTACATTGGCTGTAGTAAAACGTGAAACAAATACTTGGAAATGGCCAATGTACCAGCTCGTTATCATGACTCTTATCGCCTACGTAGTAGCGTTAGGAGCGTATCAATTTTTAAAATAATATCTTTACCCTATGCAAACAGTACTTGTAATATTAACTTTTATTTTAGCAACCGGTTTCTTACTTAAGAAATTTGTTTGGAACTCAATTTTTGAAAGACGGCAAAAGACTGCCGGCACGCTAGACGGTGGTAAAACAAAATGCGGTGATAACGACTGTGGATGTCACTAGTTCCCTTCTTCGGAAACTAATAACACATAGTCCATTTTATCAATATTAGTGGATGATGGATAGGGAGAAAGTGACATTCCTTTTAATGAGTACCCTTCCGAAGAAAGTATACGTTTATTTATTCTTTTTCCATAGCGTAATTCTAATTGCTGTGTTTCTTTTCCTGTTTCAGCAACCTCAACCAATACAATTGCCTGCCCTTCCCATATACAATTAACATCCGAAGGGCATCTTGAATCTTCTACTACTTTTAAAAATTTAACGGTCGCTTTTTTGAAAGTAACGGTTTCTCCTAACGCAATTTTTACAAGTATTTTAGGCACTTCAACTGGTTTATCTTGTGAAAACCCTATGGCTGTAGCAAATAGAAAGAGTATTAGTAGGTGCTTTTTCATGGTAAAATATATTTCTGTTTTAATATTACAGGAAAAAATGATGCCAGAAATGAAATTATACGAGACATAACATAATCAAATTGGTATTACTTCCTTTCACCCTCGAAACAAAAAGAAATCATCTTTCATATGCTCGATCTTTTCATCCCGGTTGGTAATAATATATTCAAGTGCTAGATTGGTAAATTCATTTCCTTTTTCAGTCAATGAAACTACCTCCTTTTCAATCGTAATAAGGTTGTTCTTTAAACCTAATTCCACAACGGTTTCTGCTCTCACTTTTTGCCAATTTATATGCTCGTTTAAATGATTAAGATGGCGTTCGTTTTCTTCAGAATGGTTATTTAAATGCAACAAAAAGGTAAGTAATGATACTTCCGTTCTTTGCTGCCTTTGTCGATACAACACGGCAATCAGACCTTTCCGAGGTGCAAATAAATACACTCCTAAAAAGACAATCCCCAAGACAGTTGTCATTGAGCCCGAAATAGACGCATCAATTAAATGAGCAAGCCAATATCCTGCAATTGCAGAAAACACTCCGAAACCTATAGAAATCCACAGCATTTTCTTCAAATCATTGGTCAATAAATAAGCCGCTGCCGCCGGGGCAATCATTAGAGCAACTACTAGGATCGCACCAACTGCATCGAAAGCACCTACCACGGTTATTGACGAAACAGACATAAGACCGTAATGCATCACTACGGGTGAAAACCCTAAAGCCGAGGATAACCCTGCATCAAAGGTGCTTACCTTCAGCTCTTTAAAAAACAGAAAAAGGAGAAGGATGGTAATCAATAAAACGACCCCCATCACCCAAAGCGATTTCGGACCTAAATCCATCCCAGAAATTAATAACCTGTCAAAGGGAGCAAAGGCCAATTCCCCTAACAATACCGCATCTACATCCAAGTGCACGTCGTTCGCATTCTTTGCAATCATAATTACTCCGATACTGAACAACGAAGGGAAAACCAAGCCAATGGCAGTATCCTCCTTCACCAAGCCGGTTTTCTGAATCATTTCAACCAAAACAACCGTTATAAGACCCGTTAAAGCTGCTAATAGAATCAATAAAGGTGAATTTAAGTCTTGCGTAATAAAAAAACCAATTACAATTCCAGGGAGAATCGAATGACTAATAGCGTCACTAATGAGCGCCATTTTCCGAAGCACTAAAAAGACCCCGGGAATAGCGCAGGCGACAGCAACGACGATGGCAATTAATTGTATTTCGATTTGCGGACTAGTCATTGTTAGCTTGTTGATTGAATAAATCCTTGGCCTCATTAAACCCTTTTTTAGTGAGACTCCATTCTTGGCCTTTAATTTCCACCCATTCTTTCTCTTCCATTGTACTTAACGAATTCTTTGTATACCCATGAAAATGATTGAGGATACGAATGGCGTGCGGATGTGTGAAGTCCTCATGTGTTCTCGCAATCCCGTACATAAACTGAAGCGTCTTCTTAAGCTGCAAGTCGGCTCTATTCTTTCTGAAACGTATTTCACGAAATAGAATCCCTCTTCCCGGTGAAAATATAAACGAAACAAAAACAAAAACTCCAGCAACTAAAACGATAACGGGGCCTGTAGATAGATTATTCTGACTCGCGCTAATTGCAGTGCCTATAACTCCAGAAAAGGCTCCGAAAATCGCCGCTAAGAACACCATGACAGCCAAACTATTAGTCCATTGTCGAGCTGCCGCAGCTGGTGCCAATAGCATTGCACTCATAAGAACAACTCCAACAGTTTGAAGCCCTAAAACAATGGCTAAGACAATAAAAAAGGTAATGAGTATATCTATAAACTTGGTATTGAATCCAAGCGTTTTCGTATAATCGGCGTCAAAAAGCAATATTTTAAACTCTTTCCAAAAAAGCAATAAAATGAAGAGACTAATACCCGTTACCAAGACCATAACAGCAACATCTTTTTCAACCAAGGTTGCTGCCTGTCCGAAAAGGTATTTATCCAAACCCGCCTGATTGGCATTGGGTTGTTTTTGAATAAAAGTAAGTAACAGCATTCCAAAACCAAAGAATAACGATAGCACTAAACCTAAAGCAGTATCACTTTTAAGATGTGTTTTTGATGTCATCCCGCGAATCCAAAAGGTGCCTATCAAACCACTTATTAATGCGCCTAATAGTAAAATATTAGAGTCTTTAGCCCCTGTTATAAGAAAAGCGATGGCAATTCCAGGTAATGCAGCGTGTGATATTGCGTCTCCTAATAAACTTTGCTTTCGCAATACCGCAAAACTGCCTAGCATGCCACAAATTGCGCCGAGTACGGCCGTCCCTAGCGTAATAGTACGCAAGGTATAATCTGTAAATAGTAATTCGAAGTATTCGAAAAAGGTCATTATTTATTTATCGCTACTTTATAATTGATTCCGTAGGTCTTTGTCAAATTATCATCGTTAAATATATCTTTTACAGGCCCCGTAGCAATCTTCTTAACATTTAAAAAAGTCACCCAGTCAAAATATTCGGGTACGGTTTGTAAATCGTGATGCACAACAACAAGTGTCTTTCCAGCTTTTCTAAGTTCTTTAAGAATGTTGATTATTGCTATTTCCGTTGTTGCATCTACCCCTTGAAAAGGTTCATCCATAAAATAAATGGAAGCATTTTGCACTAAAGCCCGAGCTAAAAAGACGCGTTGCTGTTGCCCTCCACTTAACTGACTTATTTGTCGGCTTTTAAAAGACAGCATCCCTACTTTTTCTAAAGCCTCTAAAGACGCTTTCTTCTGTTTTTGTCCAGGTCTTTTAATCCAACCTAAATCTCCATAAGTACCCATCATTACAACATCTAAAGCCGTCGTCGGAAAATCCCAATCTACGCTTCCTTTTTGAGGGACATAGGCAACTAGTTTTCGTTGTTTCTCATAAGGTTGATCATAGATGGAAACACTTCCCGCAATGGGCTTGATAATACCTAAAACTGCCTTTATGAGTGTAGACTTCCCTGCTCCATTGGGTCCAACGATTGCCATTAAAACTCCTTCCGGAATGGCTAAATCAATATCCCACAAAACCGGTTTGTAGTCATAGGCGACCGTAAGGTCATCAATTTTTACCGCGAATTTTGTTTCCATAGCCTTATTTTAGTGCTTCAACTATTGTCTTCACATTTGCTTTGAACATTCCAATATATGTACCCTCAATCGTTCCCAAATCTCCAAGCGCATCACTATACAGAGAACCTCCAATAACAACTTCATGATTTTTTGAAAGGACCGCTTCTTGCAAGGCTTCAATGGTTCTACGCGGAACAGAACTCTCAATAAAAATTGCTTTCACTTTATTATGAATAATAAATTGAGAAAGACGCCGTACATCTTGGACTCCTGCTTCAGTTGCAGTTGAAATTCCTTGCAGTCCAACCACGTTAAAACCATACTGCCTTCCGAAGTAATTAAAAGCATCATGAGCGGTGACTAGTATTCTTTTTTCCTTCTGAAGAGTTTCTATTGTGGCTTTTATCTCAGTCTCTAATGCATCCAATTTCTTCTGATAAAGTGCATTATTCTCTCTAAATTTTTCAGCATTCACAGTGTCATTTGCAGCCAAGGTTTCGGCTACCTTATCGCTAAACTGTTTAAAAAACTGAATATTAAACCAAACATGTGGATCGTAATTTGAAGCGAAATATTCAGATCCAATAAGTTCATTTTCATCCAAAGATTCCCCTAGGGAAACCGTCATTTTCTTTGCTCCCATTTTTTCAAAAACCTCCACTAATTTTCCTTCTAAATGCAAGCCATTATAAAATATAACATCGGCCTGATATAGTTTAGTTACATCTCCTTCACTTGCCTTGTAAAGATGTGGGTCGACTCCTGCGCCCATCAAACCATTTACTTCAATTAAATCACCTCCAATATTTTTTACTAGATCGGTGAGCATGGATGTCGTGGTTACAACTTTTAGCTTGCCCGACTCTTCTGAAGCATTTTTGCAACTAACTATGGCTATTGCAATTAGTATGTAGCATATATTTTTCATTTTTTCTATTTTGGTATTCTAAAACTTAAACCTGTACTCACTAAAATATCCTGCCCTTCTGTAAAACTTTTCCCTATTGTAATATCTGCTTGGATCACATTACTTATTAAATATGTGAATCCAGCATCCCAAAAATGATTCGGTTTGTTGGCTATAGATGCTTCTCCATAAATTTCAACATAGGAACCAAATTTTTGCGTAATGCTATAACCATAGACCAGAGTATATATATAGTTTGCTGCCGCAGAATCGTCGCCCCACTGTGCCCCAAGATTATATCCTATAGAAGATTTATCGCTCAAAGTATGCGCCATTGAAAATCGAAAATCTACCCCGGTATTTTGAGGACGAAAATCATCTGAAGCAGTAAACGGTAACGCCATATGACCTAGCAAACTGGTTTGTGGAATCCAACCCTTTTCCTTTACTATCTCGACTTTCAAACCAGCCAACAACGGAGATAATCCAGACATTACATCATTTGATTTTACACCTCCAACTGTGGTTCTAATTTCTTCTATATTCCATCCTAAGCGAAATTCAAAATTATCAAATACTCCATATCGCACTAAAGTCGTATTATATCCAATAGTTTCTGTCTTTGTTCTATTGGCTTCATAGCTTTCAAAAAATGCTCCTGTTTCGACCTGAATCGTCTTTTTAGGGACAGTGTGTGCTGATTCAGTTGCATCTGGTCTATCAGTTATTAACTCATCTGGAATATCGACTTCTTGTGACATCAAACTAGAAACACCGGCGAAAGTGAAAATTAATACGCTTCTTTTTATCCCAGTCATAACTTAATTCGCTTGTAAATACAAATTCTCTGCAATCTTCTTAGAAATATAGAATTGGTCCGGTCCCACTTCAATAATCATTGATCCGTCAAAAAATTCTTTCCCAACTACAGTGATCTTTGAACCAATACTGATATTCTTTTTATCTAAATAACGCAAAAATTCGGCATTTGATTCCTTCACTCCCACGCAGATTCCGCGCTGATTCTTTCCAATTTCGGCAAGTAATTTCTTTTTGGTGCTTTTTACATTTCCGTTTTTATCAGGAATTGGATCACCATGTGGATCAAATTCTGGAGATCCTAAGAATTTATCTAGACGAACAATCAATTCATCCGACTTGATATGCTCGAGTTGTTCGGCTATTTCGTGTACTTCATCCCACTGAAAATCTAGTTTATCAACTAAAAAGACTTCCCATAAACGATGTTTCCTAACCACTTTCGCGGCAGTTTTCCTACCCTCTGGGGTGAGATGTGTCCCTTTGTATTTCGTATATGAAACAACCCCTTTTTCTGCTAGCTTTTGAACCATATCTGTAACAGACGAAGCTTTTGCTTCCAACTTTTCTGCTATGGCATTTGTACTTACAGCACCTTGATTCTTGAATTCCAAGTGGTAGATTGCTTTGAGGTAATTTTCTTCAGCCAGTGTAAACATTCGGCAAAGGTAAACATATTTTTAATCACATTGAATTATATTTTTAGCCTTGTCTAAATAACAGGATATAAAGAAAAAGAAGAAAGACTCTCTTTGATCCTGGTTCAACCTGGCTAATGGGCCACTGGCTCATGATTAATGGCTGCTAACCACTCATTCCTGAGTCTCGAGTCTGTGTACAACGAACTACGCATAGCCTCGTGGAATTCTAATGATTAACTAAAACCCTCGTTCCTTTTGTAGCTGCTCGTAAGCTTCTTGCACCTTTGTGAACTTCTCTTGAGCACCTTTCTGGTAGGCTTCATCCATATGTTGTAGTTTGTCAGGATGGTACTTTTTAGCCATGGTTCTATATGCAGATTTTACTTCGGCATCGGTAGCTGTATTTTCAATTTCAAGAATTTTATAGGCCCTATCAGGGTTTTTAAAAAACATTGCCTTTATACTTTCAAAATCCCTAAACTGAACCCCCAAGAAACCCGAAATCCTATTGATTTCATTTGTTTCAGCTTCAGAGACGTTACCATCAGCTTTACTGATACTGAACAGGAAATGAAGAATTTGTAATCTTGATTCGTAACGCGTTCTAGATTTTAATAATTCACAGATTCTGGCAGCAGAAATCTCTTTCTTCTTTATTACCTCATTAAAAACTTTAAATGTAGCGTTAGCACGTTCCTTCCCGTAAGATTGCACGAAGTATTGTCGCACGAAATCCAACTCACTCTGACTCACATTACCGTCTGCTTTAATTACAAGTGTAGCCAAAGAAAGTAAATGCAGTTCAAAATCGGCTGGGGTTACACTCTCCCTCGTACTTTGTTGAAAAACATCCTGAAATGAACGTCCTCCTCCTTTTCTATTGGTCATACTTTCAAAAATACTTCCTAAGACAAAGCCTGCTATCGCTCCAGGAAATCTAAAAATATAAAAACCAATAAAAGCTGCGATCCATCGAACCATAAACTGTAAAATTTCAAATATTAAATTGCGACCAAAGATAAGATTTTATGAATAAAATTAACGCACGCGATCATCTAGATCATATGTTTTTTTGCCCTGTATTGCAGACTCGAAAAAGGTTGTATTTAACAATACATACCAATAAAACCCTCTAAATTAGTTACCTTTGCCATCAAATTGTTACGAAAATTAAACACAAAATATTATGTACCCACCGGAATTAGTAAAACCAATGCGTGAAGACCTTACAAACATAGGTTTCACAGAGTTACATACAGCAGATGATGTAAATAATGCTCTTAAAAAAGAAGGAACAACCTTAGTTGTGGTGAATTCAGTTTGCGGTTGTGCCGCAGCAAATGCGCGCCCAGGTGCTCGTATGTCTTTGCAGAATACTAAGACACCAGATCATTTAGTGACTGTTTTTGCAGGAGTTGACCGTGATGCAGTTGATGCTGCTCGCGAACAAATGATCCCTTTCCCTCCAAGTTCCCCATCTATGGGCTTGTTTAAAAATGGTGAATTGGTGCATATGCTAGAACGCCATCATATTGAAGGGCGCCATGCGGATATGATAGCTGAAAACTTAAAAGGTGCCTTTGACGAATTTTGTTAAGCCTTACTTTTAAGTTAACTCCTAAAGAAGAATAAACTATTAAGAAATAAGAAAACCGTTTTCATTTAAAATTGAAAGCGGTTTTTTACTTTTGATAAACAATGAAGCAAATCTTACATCTATTAAGTTATCCCTTTACGGTCCTATTCTTCCTTTCCTTTGGGCTAAGCATGCTTGTTTTTCACGCTGTAGAGGTAATTTGTTTTAATCTTTTTGGACATCAAGCCCATAAAAAAAGTGTTGATTATTTTAATTGGACCATCCTTCGCTGTTTAAATATACTAGGCACACGATTCGAAATGGAATATCTTGAGGACATCCCAAAAAATGTCCCTATTATAATAGTCTCTAACCATCAAAGCATGTGGGATATCCCACCTATCATTTGGTACTTACGCAAATTACATCCAAAGTTCGTTTCAAAAATAGAATTAGGGAAAGGTATTCCTGCGATTTCTTATAATTTACGTCATGGTGGATCCATTTTAATTGATCGAAAAAATCCTAGACAAGCGATAGGAGAGATGATGAAATTTGGTAAGTATCTGGTTCAACATAACTACAGCGGTGTTATTTTTCCTGAAGGCACACGAAGTAAAAATGGCCAGCCAAAAACATTTCATCGTAAAGGCTTAGTAACCTTGTTTAAATATGCTCCGGAGGCATATGTACTCCCTATAACCGTTAACAATAGCTGGAAGTTACAGCGAAATGGGTTTTTCCCGATGCCTCTTGGAATTCGTCTAAAACATACCGTACATCCCGCATTAAAAATATCCGATTTTTCTTCGGAAGAGCTTATAGATCTTGTTGAAAAAACAGTAAAATCTAAGGTTGTTCTTTAATGGCTTCTGAAAACTCACAGCAAGTAATTACTAATACAATTTCATTTGTAAAAAAAGAATTGGAAGGTGCCGAAGGCGGGCACGATTGGTTTCATATTGAGCGAGTTTACAAAAATTCAATTTTAATTGCCTCGGAAGAAAATGTCGATCTTTTAATCGTTTCTCTGGGTGCCTTATTGCATGATATAGCAGATTCGAAGTTTCACGGCGGGGACGAAACAGCTGGCCCTACGAAAGCTCGCAACTTTCTTGAAACACAAAACATTTCAGAAGAGATAATCATTCATGTTATTAAGATAATTGAAAATATTTCTTTTAAAGGCGGAAACAAATCGCAAAATTTCAACTCAAAGGAATTGGAGGTTGTTCAAGATGCAGACCGTTTAGATGCCCTCGGTGCCATTGGCATTGCTCGCACTTTTAACTATGGCGGATTTAAAAACCGTGCGCTTTACGATCCAGGTATAACCCCTAATTTAGCCATGACGCCTTCTGAATATAAAGCCTCAAAAGCACCAACAATCAATCACTTTTACGAAAAACTGTTGCTGCTTAAAGACCTCATGAATACAGAGACTGGCACTCGTATTGCCGAAGAAAGACACCTCTTTATGGAGAATTTCTTAGCTCAGTTTTACGGTGAGTGGAATGGTGAAAAATAACACTAAACAAGCCGTTAAGCATCTTGATTGTAATTATTATTGGGCTGCTAACTA
>JBLHIC010000023.1:0-29266 GCA_047614245.1 Flavobacteriaceae bacterium | reverse complement strand
GCTGTCACTGTTGCAGATCCCGTAGCACCTCCAAAACATAACACATTTGTTTGAGCTGTAATATTCGCTGATAATACTGCATTGGGTGCTGTAATTGTTGCAGTAGCTGTTGTTGTACAGTTATTCGCATCCGTTACAGTTACTATATATGTTCCTGCTATCAAGCCTGTCGCAATAGCAGTAGTTTGTACTGGTACCGTATTCCAAGAATAACTATATACTGGCGTTCCTCCGGTAGCTGTCACTGTTGCAGATCCCGTAGCACCTCCAAAACATAACACATTTGTTTGAGCAGTGATACTTGTTGAT
Source organism: Flavobacteriaceae bacterium (assembly GCA_047614245.1). Taxonomy (GTDB): domain Bacteria; phylum Bacteroidota; class Bacteroidia; order Flavobacteriales; family Flavobacteriaceae; genus Ulvibacter. Next base: position 28,957 of record JBLHIC010000023.1, on the reverse strand, counting down.
AATGGAACCAATGGCTGCATTACCGTAGCACTATCATTTCTTGTACATCCATTTGCATCAGTAATAACAACTGAATATGTTCCAGCTACTAGCACTGATAAATCCTCTGTAGTTTGCCCTCCAGGACTCCAAAGGAAAGTGTAGTTTTGTACTCCTCCAGAGGGAGTAAGATCTATAGATCCTGTTGCGTCTCCATTACAGGCTACATTAGTTACCGCTATACCTGAGCTTAGCAAACTAGGCTCTCCAACAGTTGCAGTTGATGTTGCCGTACATGTAGTACCTGTATCAACCACCGTTACAATATATGCTCCTGCTATTAAACTGGTAATTGTCTGTGTTGTTTGAACTGGTATTGTATTCCAAGAATATGTAAATGGACCTAATCCACCAGTAACACTTGCAGTTGCTGAACCATCATTCCCTCCATTACATGAAACGCCTGTTGGTATGGCATTTGCACCAAGATTTAAACAACTTCCAGATTGCACAACCGCATTAGTAGTTGCTTGACATCCATTGGCATCGGTCACTGTAACTGTATAAGTACCTTGATCCAGTGCTGTTATAGTTTGTGTTGTTTGAATCGGTATAGTATTCCAAGAATAGGTATATGGAGCAGCCGGAAGAGTAAATTGTGTTCCTCCAGATGGATTTGCAGTAGCTGTCCCGTCATTGGTCGTTGGACCAGTTTCACCCGTTGCTGTTGTTGTAACACTTACTAAAGAACCAGGTTCTGTAATAATTATACTTTCTCCTACTGGTAAACATAATGTACCATCAATAGTTACACTAACCGTATAAACTCCGGCTCCTAAATTGTTTATTGTACTCGAGGTTACCCCAGAAGAGACCTGTGCAGGTATTGTATTCCAAGTAAATGTAAATGTTGCTCCTGGATTTGCTGCAGAACTTGCACTAACCGTAGTACTACCTGTTAATTGGTTTTTACATAATACATTATCTACATTATTTACAGAAATTACTGCGTCACAATTTAGTACACATGTTATAATTACACCTTGTACAGATGTACATCCATTTGCATCTGTTACCGTTACATTGTATTGAGTTCCTCCTGCTATATTACCATTTAGATTAACAGCAGTTGGTGTAGTTTGACCAGCTGGGTCATCCCATACATATGTATATGGCCCAACACCTCCGGATGGAGTTGCTGTAGCTGTACCATTTTGGCAAAGACTTGTTGATGTTGAATTGGTCTTGGTTATTCCAATACTAATCTGATTTGGTTGATAAAGAGTAGCACTAGTTGTTGCGGTGCCACCAGCACTATCGATTACTTGGATAGTATATACCCCAGCCATTAAATTATTAAATATAGTGCCTGTTTGTGGCGCACCACCATTAAGAGTAAACATATATGGAGGTACTCCTCCGGTTGCAGAAACTCCGATCAAGCCAGTAGCATTTCCATTACATAATATATCTATTTTTTGAATTAGAACAAGACATAAAGTAGAAAGTTTGGTAATTGTTGGATCATCTTCTAAAACACTATTGTCATCAGATGAATCCGTTATAAGAAATCCGTTATATGTAATAGCTGAAGCCAATGCTTGGTTTGACACCTCACCTGCGACGATATCACCCTGGTCAATTATATATGTTCCTGTGTAAATCCAAGTCTCCGTAAGATCTAACTTCATATCTCCATTTGTATCTCCTGACACGAATGTAATTGCTGGAACTAGTGGATCCGTTAAAGCGATAGCCGATAGAATTTCATTTCCTTCATTGGTTACTGTAAATGTATAATCAATAGTCTCTCCTACTTCAGCACACAGATTTCCGTTGGTGTCAACAAATAATCCTGTCTTAATAATAGCGATTTCATCTTCAAAGCAAAGTGTATCATTATAAATTACACCTGTACTAAATCCTATTGCTCCAGCTGTAGAAAGCAATCGTCCCTCTAAATTTACATTTGCTGCTGCAGTACAAGCTCCGCCATGGGCAAGAAGCGTTCCTTTCATAAAAACAAATGTTCCTATATCAATAGCGCCAGTACCTCCGGCTCCAGAAATCCAAAAAATATTACAACGACGCGCTCCTCTCCTCAAAATCACTTTTGATTGTGCAGCTACTGAAAATGCCCCTAAAAATTTAAAAACAAATATTGCATCGGGATCATTATTAGCATCTAAAACGATAGTTCCTGCTAAAGACCCTGCTCCTGCTATATAATAAACTCCAGGCTGCAAAATTTCTCCACTTCCAAAAGCTGCCGAGTGTCCAAGTTGAGTATTTGGTACAGCCATAAGCTGATTATAAGCGCTATTTAAATCTTGTGCAGCTTGTCCTGTAACAAGATCTCCATTATAAAAATCTCCGAGCGCATGAGTTGAAGTGCCAAAACCAGTTATAGCGCCAGAATGCGTACCAATATCACCAATAAACCCAGATGTAGCAGCGTTTGACACAGCACCATCACTAGTAAACATAGCAAAACTTTTCACACTTCCTAAAACATCAAGAGAATTAGAAACACAGGTACCTAAACAATTTATCTGAACGGAAATAGGACCCGCAGGCATCTCTGCCAAACTACCAGCTCCAATAGTTATAGCTCCTTCAGAAGCTAATAATCTTCCTTCTATGGTGCAATTTAAACCAAGACTAACAGCACCTGGATGTGAGAATAAAGTTCCTTTTATAACACTATTTGCTCCAACTTGAATAGCTCCTTCAGCAATCCAAAAAACATTAGCAGCTCGTGTTCCATTACTTAAAATAATCGTTGAACTTGTTCCTACTGTTAATGCTCCTTCATATTTAACTATAAATACAGCATTAGGATCTCCTTGACCATCAAGAGTAAGAGCTCCAGTTATGGTTCCAGCGCCAGGTATGGAATAAACACCAGGAAAAATAGTCTCTCCACCTCCAAAAACTGCAGAATGGGTCCCAGGATATGTAACAAAAACGTCACTAAGGTGAACATATACCCTAAGCAAATCTATTCTAGCTTGATAAGATGTCGGACTACCAGTTGGATATGTTGTACCGGTATATCCTTGACCAAATCCGAGACCGCTAATTACTCCATTATGTGTTCCAGCATCGCCAAACATTTGTCCTTCATTTGTAACACCTCCTGCTCCTGTGTACGCTTCAAAAGAGGAAAGTATTCCTAATTCAAGTGTTTGACTAAAGCTTACATTTGAAAATAAAAATAGTGTAATAGTTGTTATACACAATAATATATATTTTTTCATAATGATTTGTATTTGTTTATCTATGGGTATAAATTATTCTCTTTGGTTTATTTTCTCGAAAATACAATATTTTTCGTCAAACTCGGTTATCGTTTTCTAATATGATACTCTGTAATAGTTATAATAGAGTGAATCTAGATGTGTTTTAATTTTAATAAAACCTATTACAAGATCAAAGGTACGTCGGAAATGTATTACATAGTCCAATTAAAATTAAATTTTCGTCCAACTACACAAAATTTTCGTCCAACTACGCAAAATTCGAAGAAATTTAGTAATTTTTGTAGGAATTACATATACGTATATATACGTATATGCCTAAATTACTTAGCATTCCCGACAAAAAATAAAGTAGGAATAAAAAATATATTTTAATCGATTAGCATCTCTTTTTTTACAAAAAGCTAACCTGTATATTCGCTTCATAATTTTTAAGTATGTTAAAAAAGGAAATTCATAGACGCAGAACCTTCGGAATCATATCGCATCCAGATGCAGGAAAAACAACACTGACGGAAAAATTATTACTGTTTGGTGGAGCAATTCAAGAAGCTGGTGCAGTGAAGAGTAATAAGATAAAAAAAGGGGCTACTTCAGATTTCATGGAAATCGAAAGACAGCGCGGAATATCTGTCGCAACGTCTGTTTTAGCATTTGAATACGAAGGAATTAAAATAAATATACTTGACACCCCTGGACACAAGGATTTTGCAGAAGACACTTTCAGGACACTCACGGCCGTAGACAGTGTTATCGTTGTGATTGATGTAGCAAAGGGTGTCGAAGAGCAGACAGTAAAGTTGGTTGAAGTATGTAGAATGCGGAAGATCCCGATGATTGTGTTTATCAATAAATTAGATAGAGAAGGAAAGGACGCATTTGAATTACTCGATGAAGTAGAGCAAAAATTGAACTTGAGAGTTACACCACTCAGTTTTCCCATAGGGATGGGTTATGGCTTCAAAGGAATCTACAATATATGGGAGAAGAATATCAATTTATTTAGTGGTGATAGCAGAAAAAATATCGAGGACACAACAGAGATACAAGATGTGATGAATCCAGCATTGGAAGAACTCGTTGGTGAAACTGATGCGAAAACACTGCGAGAAGAATTAGAATTGGTGCACGAAGTATATCCAAAATTTGATAGAGACGAATATTTAGAAGCGAAACTCCAACCCGTATTTTTTGGATCTGCCTTGAACAACTTTGGAGTTCGCGAATTACTGGATTGCTTCGTCAAAATAGCACCTAAGCCCAGGCCTAAGGAAAGTAGCACGCGACTGGTAAATCCGGAAGAGGAAAAATTTTCTGGCTTTGTTTTTAAGATTCATGCGAATATGGATCCCAAGCATCGCGATAGATTAGCATTTGTAAAGATTGTCTCTGGCACCTTTAAACGGAATGAACCTTATTTGCATGTACGAAATGGTAAAAGGATGAAATTTTCTAGTCCGAATGCTTTCTTTGCCGAAAAGAAACAGATTGTAGATATATCATACCCAGGAGATATTGTAGGATTACATGACACAGGGAACTTCAAAATTGGAGACACTTTAACTGAAGGTGAACTAATGCAATACCGTGGGATCCCAAGTTTCTCCCCCGAGCATTTTAAATACATAAATAACGCAGATCCTATGAAGAGTAAGCAACTCGAAAAAGGGATAGATCAGCTAATGGACGAAGGCGTTGCGCAACTTTTTATTCTTGAACTAAATGGTAGAAAAGCTATAGGAACTGTTGGAGCACTTCAGTTTGAAGTGATACAATACCGTCTGGAGCATGAATATGGCGCTACTTGTCGCTACGAAAACCTCAATGTCCATAAGGCATGTTGGGTAGAACCAGCAAACGCTGCAAGCGACGAATTCGCAGATTTCAAGCGAACAAAATCAAAATTCTTAGCAAAAGACAAAAGAGGGCAACTAGTTTTCTTTGCAGATTCAGCATTTACGTTGCAAATGACACAGTCAAAGTATCCCAATGTGAAACTACACTTCGTAAGTGAGTTTAAGACAGCCGACTAATTTTGAATTATAATCATTATGAATAAATAGCGTAGATATTGATCCTGTCCATAACACCAAAAGTAACTATAGACGTTGCATCTGCGGTTATATTTTTACCATAAACAGCGCCGTTTAAATGAACACTGCAAGTTCCGGCCTCGATTGGGATCGCATTACGCATCGAGAATTTTAAACAAATTCCGTTGTATGATCAAAGTTGGAGTTTGAATAAACCTAACTCTTAATAACAAAGGCATTAGACGAGTTAGTCGCAGCAGCATTTCACATATAAAAACAATAATGAGATATTATTGCTCTTCCATCATCAATTATAGTAGTTCCATCACAACTTTCAAAATCCATCGAAATATAATAGATAATTACTACCAATCCTCCTTGATCTAGGCTAAAGTTTTTTTTGTAAAAATAAGAAGAGTTCAATCCTTAAGTTTCCGCAGTTTGAGCAACTACTAATAATGACCAGACGGTACTTTCCTGAAATAGGTTGACTAAAAATTCGACCTTTAATTATATTCACCTCTCAAACAACAAAAACAAACCTGTCGAAAAGAACCGTACGAAAAAGCAACTTTTTAGTACAAATTAATAGTCCAAGCGCTTAAAAGCTATCCCGTTACAACCCATTCTAAACAACTTTTTAGAAAACAAAAAGACCTAGTGAAAGACCTTGTACCTAACTGAACCGAGCAGATTTGGGTGCGCAATATTACATACATAAAAGCCAAAACGTAAACAACTATATAACTTTAGTTACTTACGCATTTTCAAAGCGAATTATGGGCTATAAACTAGACAACCATAAGGGGACACTCATCGCTTTGCATAAAAGCGCTCTAAACGGACGTTAAAAACAGGTGAAACACGGAAGAAAAACTCATTCATCATTCCGACAGAGGTTTTCTATACTGTAACCCTAAATACAGCACATTAGTAGAAAATAACACATAACAACGAGCATAACTAAACAATACGATTCATACGAGAATCCTATTGCTGAAAAAACAAGCAAAACCTTAAAATATGAATATGGCTCAAAACAGAACGATCGCCAGAAAATAACTAAACCGGCTGTATATATTTATAACAATTTAAGAACGCATTGTAGCCTAGATTTAAGGTAACCAGCAAATCTAGATCTAAATCGAACTATCAAACACAAATTATAATAGATACAGTAAATTCAGCTGAACTAACAATTTAACATTATACCAAAGTTCAATGCGATTTTTTCCCTTCTAAACATTTATATAAACCTAAAAAAAGGCGAGCAATATCCGTATAATACAACAGCCTTAAATTTGAAAAAAATCCATTTAAATTAAAAAAAGCCTTGCGATTGCAAGGCTTTTTTTTCTAGTTAAGCTTCTCCAGTTGGCCCAAAGTTAATGGGCATAGCTGGTTGTTGGTAATCTTTGATCTCACCATGGGTATTTTCAAAACGCTTCACATTTTCATTTAATGCTTTCAAAAATCGCTTTGCGTGTTGTGGTGTCAAAATGATTCTTGACTTCACTTTGCTTTTAGGAATTCCAGGCATTATAGCAACATAATCTATAACGAACTCAGACTGAGAGTGATTAATAATCGCTAAATTACTATAAATTCCCTGCGCGACAGCCTCATCCAATTCAATATTTATTTGACCTTTTTGGGGCTGCTTTGTGTCTTTTTTATCTGCCATATTCTAAATATCTAAGGTTATTCGGCTCCACTCGGGCTAATTTGTTATGTGAGCGGAGTCCAAATAACTCTTCAATTAACTAGTTGTAATTTACTTCCTGCTTTTCACGGGTCATATCTTCCAATTCTTCCTTGGATCCAACAATTATGCTTTCGTATCTACGCATACCAGTACCTGCAGGTATTCTATGTCCAACAATAACATTCTCCTTAAGACCTTCCAAAGTATCAACTTTACCGCTTACAGCAGCTTCATTTAACACTTTTGTCGTCTCTTGGAACGATGCAGCAGAAATAAACGATTTCGTTTGAAGTGATGCTCGTGTTATTCCTTGCAATATAGGGGTAGCCGTTGCAGGTATTGCATCTCGCCCTTCAATAATCGTCATGTCAGCTCTTCGTAAAATCGAATTTTCGTCTCGAAGCTCACGAGGAGAGATAATCTGTCCTTCCTTCATTGTTTCTGAATCCCCAGCATTGACAATCACTTTCATCCCGAATATTTTATCGTTTTCTTCAATAAAATCGTCTTTATGAGCTAATTGATTTTCTAAGAATGTAGTATCTCCTGAATCTTCGATACGCACCTTACGCATCATTTGACGGACTACAACTTCAAAATGCTTATCATTAATCTTCACCCCTTGAAGTCGGTATACCTCTTGAACTTCGTTCACAAGATATTGCTGCACAGCAGAAGGGCCTTTAATTCTGAGAATATCTTCTGGAGTAATTGACCCATCCGATAACGGCATACCCGCTCGAACATAATCATTTTCTTGAACCAGAATTTGATTAGATAATTTTACCAAATATCTTTTCAATTCTCCTAATTTAGACTCTACGATAATTTCGCGATTACCGCGTTTAATTTTTCCGAAAGAAATTACACCATCTATCTCACTTACAACTGCAGGGTTTGATGGGTTACGTGCTTCAAATAATTCTGTTACTCGCGGAAGACCTCCAGTAATATCTCCAGACTTTGCTGACTTACGAGGAATTTTCACTAAAATCTTACCGATTTTAATTTTATCACCATCATCCACCATTAAGTGGGCTCCAACAGGCAAGTTGTAAGATCTAATAACCTCGTCTTTCTTTCCTAAAATTTGTAGCGTTGGTATCTTCTTCTTATCTCTTGATTCTGAAATTACTTTCTCCTGGAAACCAGTTTGTTCATCAATTTCAACTTGATAGGTAATTCCCTGTTCAATATTTTCATATTTAATCTTACCAGCAAATTCAGAAATAATTACACCATTATATGGATCCCAAGAACAAACTACATCTCCTTTAGAAAGATTAGAACCATCCTTTACATATATTGAAGAGCCGTAAGGTATATTATTTGTACTGAGCACAATTCCAGTTTTCTTGTCAACCAATTTAATTTCTGAAGTACGAGAGATTACAATATCTATTGATTTTCCTTCGTTGTCTTCTCCTTTAACGGTTTTAAGATCTTCAATTTCTGCTCTTCCGTCAAATCGAACCGACAGTTTATTCTCTTCTGAAATATTACCTGCAATACCACCAACGTGGAAGGTACGCAATGTCAATTGAGTTCCCGGCTCACCAATAGATTGTGCCGCAACAACACCAACAGCTTCACCTCTTTGTACCATCTTATTGGTAGCAAGGTTTCTTCCGTAGCACTGAGAACAAATCCCTTTCTTGGCTTCACACGAAAGCGCGGATCTTACTTCTACTTTATCAATTGGAGAATTTTCAATTTTCTTGGCAACTGCTTCATCAATATGATCACCGGCAACAACTAATATTTCTTTAGTCAATGGGTTCACTACATCATATAATGCCGTACGTCCTACAATTCTATCAAATAATGTTTCAACGATCTCTTCATTCTTCTTTAATGCCGAAACTTCAATACCTCTTAAAGTACCACAGTCTTCAATATTAATGATTACATCTTGTGAAACATCTACTAATCGACGTGTCAGGTATCCCGCATCGGCAGTTTTAAGTGCGGTATCCGCAAGACCTTTCCTGGCTCCGTGTGTAGAGATAAAGTACTCAAGAATCGAAAGTCCTTCCTTAAAGTTAGAAAGAATCGGATTCTCAATAATCTCACCTCCACCAGAATTAGATTTCTTTGGTTTTGCCATCAATCCCCGCATCCCGGTCAACTGACGAATCTGCTCTTTACTACCCCTTGCACCAGAATCTAGCATCATATACACTGAGTTAAACCCTTGCTGATCTTCTCGAATACGTTTCATCGAAAGTTCAGTCAGTTCAGCATTGGTAGCAGTCCAAATGTCAATTACTTGATTATAACGCTCATTGTTTGTAATAAGCCCCATATTATAGTTAGCGATAATTCCATCTACTTGTTTATTGGCGCTATCAATCATGTCCTGTTTCTCAGGCGGTATAATAATATCTCCTAAACTAAATGACAATCCACCTTCAAATGCAAACTTATATCCTAAAGTTTTAATTTCATCCAAGAAAGCCGCCGTTACCGGTACACTAGTCTTAGCTAAAATACCACCTATTATATCTCGAAGTGATTTTTTAGTCAATACCTCGTTGATGTAACCCGCAGCTTCAGGAACTTGTTCGTTAAAAATCACTCTACCCAAAGTAGTCGTAATGATTTGAAAAACCAATTCACCTTCCTCATTAAAATCTTTTGTTCGGATTCTAATTTCAGCATTTAAATCAACTTGCTTCTCATTATAAGCAATAACAGCTTCTTCTGCCGAATAGAATGTTAGACCTTCTCCTATAACTTTTACATCAGGAGTAGATTTTCTAAGTTTGGTCATATAATACAGACCAAGTACCATATCTTGAGAAGGTACTGCAACTGGAGAACCATTTGCAGGGTTTAATATATTATGCGAAGCCAACATTAATAATTGGGCTTCTAATATCGCTTCTGAACCTAATGGAAGGTGAACTGCCATTTGATCTCCATCAAAATCCGCATTAAATGCAGTACAAACTAATGGGTGTAATTGGATTGCTTTACCTTCTATTAATTTTGGTTGAAATGCTTGAATACCTAAACGGTGTAACGTAGGAGCACGGTTTAGCAATACTGGATGTCCTTTAAGAACATTTTCCAATATATCCCAAACTACAGGCTCTTTCTTATCTATAATTTTCTTTGCAGATTTAACCGTTTTTACAATTCCTCTTTCAATTAACTTTCTAATTACAAAAGGTTTGTAAAGTTCTGCGGCCATATCCTTCGGAATACCACATTCAAACAATTTTAATTCTGGTCCTACGACAATTACAGAACGAGCAGAATAATCAACACGTTTCCCTAATAAATTCTGACGGAATCGACCTTGTTTACCTTTCAAGGAATCTGAAAGTGATTTTAGTGGACGATTGCTGTCAGTTTTAACTGCCGAGGATTTTCTAGTATTATCAAATAATGAATCAACAGACTCTTGAAGCATACGCTTTTCGTTACGTAAAATTACTTCAGGAGCTTTTATCTCCATCAATCGCTTCAAACGATTATTACGAATAATCACGCGCCTGTATAGGTCATTTAAATCTGAGGTTGCAAAACGTCCACCATCAAGAGGCACTAAAGGACGTAATTCTGGTGGAATGATAGGAATTACCTTCATAATCATCCAAGCCGCTTTGTTCTCACGATTTTTATTTGAATCACGTAAAGCTTCAACAACCTGCAGTCGTTTTAAAGCCTCCGTTTTACGTTGTTTAGACGTTTCGTTATTTGCTTTATGTCTTAGATCGTAAGAAAGGCTATTCAAATCAATTCTATCTAAAAGATCTATGAGACATTCAGCTCCCATCTTAGCTATGAACTTTTCAGGATCTGAATCATCTAAGTATTGATTCTCCGGCGGGATAGTTTCTAGAATAGATAAATATTCTTCTTCTGTAAGGAAGTCCAATTTATGAATATCTTCACCTTCTTCACTTTTTGCAATACCTGGCTGAATTACTACATAACGTTCGTAGTAAATAATCATATCCAGTTTCTTAGAAGGAAGGCCTAGCAGGTATCCGATTTTATTTGGTAGGCTACGGAAATACCATATATGAGCAACTGGGACAACCAAATTGATGTGCCCAACACGATCACGACGTACTTTCTTCTCTGTCACCTCCACCCCACAACGGTCACAAACGATGCCTTTGTAGCGAATTCTTTTGTATTTACCACAGGCACATTCGTAATCCTTTACAGGTCCAAAAATACGCTCACAGAAAAGACCGTCACGTTCTGGCTTATGAGTACGGTAGTTGATCGTTTCTGGTTTTAGAACCTCTCCACGAGATTCTGCCAAAATTGCCTCTGGCGAAGCTAAACCAATAGATATCTTATTAAATTTCTGTACTGTGTTTTCTTTATTTCTTGACATAATGCTGAAAAATAATGTTATTGTTTTTTTAATGAAGTTGCTTGTAACAACTTCTGAAAAGAACTATGATACCCCTGTACTCCTGGCCGAATCATTCATGCGGGCACAGGGGTTTCAACTATTCCTCTAATCTGATATCCAGACCTAGACCCTTCAATTCGTGCATTAACACGTTGAACGATTCTGGTAATCCTGGTTCCGGCATAGCTTCTCCTTTTACGATTGCCTCGTAAGTTTTAGCACGTCCGATAACATCATCAGATTTCACAGTCAATATTTCACGTAAAGTTGCAGAAGCACCGTATGCTTCAAGAGCCCAAACTTCCATCTCTCCAAAACGTTGACCACCAAACTGAGCTTTACCACCCAATGGCTGCTGTGTTATTAAAGAGTACGGTCCTATAGAACGTGAGTGCATCTTATCATCTACCATGTGACCAAGTTTCAACATATAGATCACCCCTACTGTTGCGGGTTGATCAAATCGTTGTCCTGTTCCACCATCATATAGATACGTATGTCCAAACCTTGGAATACCCGCCTCATCAGTAATCTCATTAATCTGATCAAGAGTTGCACCATCAAAAATTGGAGTTGCATACTTTCGGTTTAATTTCTGACCTGCCCATCCTAATACAGTTTCATAAATCTGTCCAATGTTCATACGAGATGGCACACCAAGTGGATTAAGAACAATATCTACTGGAGTTCCATCTTCTAAGAATGGCATATCTTCCTGACGTACGATTCTAGCAACAATACCTTTGTTACCGTGACGTCCCGCCATTTTATCACCAACTTTTAGCTTACGTTTCTTCGCGATATATACTTTTGCAAGTTTTAGAATCCCAGCTGGCAATTCATCCCCGACAGAAATTGTAAATTTCTCACGACGAAGATTACCTTGTAAATCGTTTTCCTTGATTCTATAATTATGCATTAAATCTGCAACCAAAAGATTTGTCTCATTATCGGTAGTCCAAACTCCTCCAATTAAATGCGTATAGTCTTCGACTACATGAAGCATTTTTAAGGTGAATTTTTTTCCTTTAGGGAAAACAACTTCGCCAAGGTCATTTGTTACCCCTTGAGCTGTTTTACCACCTACAATTGTGAATATCTTCTCAACTAAGACTTCTTTCAAATTATCAAACTTAGCATCGTATTTCGCCTCAAGTTCGTTAATATCTTCTTTATCCTTCGCTCTCTTACGTTTATCTTTTACAGCCCGCGCAAACAATTTCTTATTTATCACGACACCGTGCAACGAGGGAGATGCTTTTAATGAAGCATCTTTTACATCTCCTGCTTTGTCTCCAAAAATAGCGCGTAAAAGTTTTTCTTCAGGAGTTGGATCACTTTCCCCCTTTGGTGTAATCTTACCAATAAGGATGTCTCCAGGTTTAACTTCAGCCCCAACTCGAATCATCCCGTTTTCGTCTAGGTCTTTTGTAGCCTCTTCAGAAACATTAGGAATATCGTTAGTTAGTTCTTCATTACCTAATTTAGTGTCCCGAACTTCAAGAGAGTACTCATCGATATGAATTGATGTGAAAATATCATTACGTACTACCTCTTCAGAAATCACAATTGCATCCTCGAAATTATACCCTTTCCAAGGCATAAAGGCTACTTTCATATTTCTACCCAAAGCTAATTCACCTTTTTCAGTGGCATAACCTTGACATAATACCTGTCCTTTTTGAACTCGGTCACCCTTGCTTACAATAGGTTTCAGGTTTATAGAAGTACTTTGATTTGTTTTTCTAAATTTAACCAGTTGATATGTTTTTGAATCACCATCAAAACTAACCATACGCTCATTCTCGGTACGGTCGTATTTAATTGTAATTTCTCTAGCATCAACATATTCAACAGTACCATCACCCTCAGCATTAATCAATACACGCGAATCTGAAGCAACCTGACGTTCTAATCCAGTCCCAACAATTGGTGAATCTGCAATTAATAAAGGTACAGCCTGACGCATCATATTCGATCCCATCAAAGCACGGTTCGCATCATCGTGCTCCAAGAAAGGAATCAATGAAGCTGATATAGATGAAATTTGGTTTGGAGCAACATCCGTATAGTGGACCTTTTTCGGATCTACTAATGGAAAATCACCCTCCATTCGCGCAATAACCTTTTCTGCAGTTATCGTTCCATCTTCAAGAATTGGAATATTTGCTTGCGCAATTAATTTCTCTTCTTCCTCTTCCGCAGATAAATATGTCGGTATATTTATTAAGTCAATTTTACCTTCCGTTACTTTTCGATATGGAGTTTCGATAAACCCAAGATTATTCACTTTTGCATATACTGAAAGTGAAGAAATCAAACCAATATTTGGTCCCTCAGGTGTTTCAATTGGACAAAGTCTTCCGTAGTGAGTATAGTGAACATCACGAACCTCAAATCCTGCTCTCTCTCTAGATAAACCACCTGGCCCTAATGCTGAAAGTCGACGCTTATGCGTAATTTCCGCCAAAGGATTCGTTTGATCCATAAATTGTGAGAGCTGATTCGTTCCGAAGAAAGAATTAATTACAGAAGACAAGGTCTTTGCATTAATAAGATCAATCGGTGTAAACACCTCATTATCACGAACATTCATTCGTTCACGAATGGTACGAGCCATACGTGCTAAACCAACCCCAAATTGCTGAGATAACTGCTCTCCCACCGTTCTAACGCGACGATTAGAAAGGTGATCAATATCATCAATCTCTGCCTTTGAATTGATTAACTCAATCAAATATTTAACGATGGTAATAATATCCTCCTTAGTAAGCACTTGCTTATCCATTGGAATATCAAGACCAAGTTTTTTATTCATTCTATAACGTCCAACTTCACCTAAATTATATCTCTGATCTGAGAAGAATAATTTATTAATGATACCTCGAGCCGTTTCTTCATCTGGCGGTTCGGCGTTACGTAGCTGTCTGTAGATATGTTCTACTGCTTCTTTTTCAGAATTGGTTGGATCCTTTTGTAACGTATTGTGAATAATAGCATAATCTGCTAAATGATTATCCTCCTTATGCAACAAGACTGTTTTCGAACCTGAATCTATGATTTCATCAATATGATCTTTATCAAGAACAGTATCACGATCCAATACTATTTCGTTACGTTCGATAGAAACTACCTCACCAGTATCTTCATCCACGAAATCTTCGTGCCAAGTTTTTAGAACACGCGCTGCAAGTTTCCGTCCTAAATATTTTTTAAGTCCGGTTTTAGAAGCTTTAATTTCTTCAGCTAAGTCAAATATTTCAAGAATATCTTTATCTCTTTCGAAGCCAATAGCCCTGAACAAAGTTGTTACAGGTAATTTTTTCTTTCTATCAATATAAGCGTACATAACGCTATTGATATCGGTAGCAAATTCTATCCAAGACCCTTTAAACGGAATTACTCTTGCCGAATAAAGTTTAGTTCCATTTGCATGGAAGGATTGGCCAAAGAATACACCCGGTGACCTGTGTAATTGTGAAACGACTACACGTTCGGCACCATTGATACAAAATGTACCACTAGGGGTCATATAAGGAATTGTACCTAGATACACATCTTGTACGATTGTCTCAAAATCTTCGTGTTCTGGATCTGTACAAAAAAGTTTAAGGCGTGCTTTTAAAGGAACACTATACGTTAAACCTCGCTCAATACACTCCTGAATGGAATACCTTGGAGGATCGACAAAATAGTCTAAAAACTCCAAAACAAATTGGTTACGTGTGTCGGTAATTGGGAAATTCTCCAAAAAGGTTCTATAAAGCCCTTCTTGGCCTCTTTCTTCTGATTTGGTTTCCAATTGGAAGAAATCCTGGAAGGATTTGATCTGGATGTCCAAAAAGTCGGGATATTCCGGCTTATTTTTTACAGAGGAAAAATTCAATCTTTCAGTTTGCGTTGCTGACATCTATGGACGGAATTTTAATTAAAATAACAATGTGCGCGTATTGAAAATAGTGTTCACTCTTTTATACGCAAAATGGTCTAGATCTTTTCTTCTATCGAAAAGACCTAAACCTTAATGTTTGGGATTTGGCGAGCCTACTTAAGCTCAACCTCTGCTCCTGCTTCTTCTAACTGTACTTTAAGTGCTTCAGCTTCATCTTTAGACACACCTTCCTTAATTGGAGAAGGAGCGTTATCTACTAATGCTTTTGCATCTTTAAGACCAGCACCTGTTAATTCTTTAACAAGTTTTACTACTGCTAATTTAGATTGACCGGCTGCCGTAAGAATTACGTCAAACTCAGTTTGCTCTTCAACAGCTTCACCACCTGCGGCACCGCCAGCAGCAACAGCTACAGCCGCCGCAGCAGGCTCAATACCATACTCATCTTTTAATATTGTTGCTAATTCGTTAACTTCCTTTACAGTAAGGTTAACTAATTGTTCTGCGAAATCTTTTAAATCTGCCATTTTCTATCGTTTTAAAAATTGTAATTTATTATATATAATTTATTAGTGCTTACTTTATTAACCTTCTCTTTCAGATAAGGTTTTAACAATACCCGCGATTGTGTTACCTCCACTTTTAAGTGCAGAAATAACATTTTTAGCTGGTGATTGTAATAATCCGATAATCTCTCCAAGAAGCTCTTCTTTAGATTTGATGTTAACCAAATTGTCAAGTTGATCATCTCCAACATAAACAGATTCCTCAATATATGCCCCCTTAAGTACTGGTTTATCAGATTTTTTTCTGAATTCCTTAATTACTTTTGCAGGTGCATTCCCCGTTTCTGAAAACATTATAGAAGTATTACCTACAAGTGTTTGCGATAAGTCTCCGAAGTCTTTATCTGAACTTTCCATTGCCTTTGCAAGCAACGTATTTTTAACTACCTCTAATTTTACTCCCGCCTTAAAACAAGCACGACGTAAATTTGAAGTGCTATTAGCATTAAGTGAAGAGATATCCGCTAAATAAATAATCGGATTCTCTGATAATTGCGCAGTTAAATTTTCAATTACTTTTGATTTTTCTTCTCTTGTCATAATTTCTAAATTTTACTACTCACCAAACTTTTTAGTATCAATCTCAACACTAGGGCTCATAGTACTAGACATGAAAACACTTTTCATGTATATACCTTTTGAAGCCTGTGGTTTCAATTTAATAAGTGTAGTTAATAATTCCCTTGCGTTTCCTTCAATTTTATCTGCATCAAAAGATGCTTTTCCAATTGCTGCGTGTACAATCCCAGTTTTATCAACCTTAAAATCAATTTTACCAGCTTTCACATCGGAAACAGCCTTAGCAACGTCCATTGTTACAGTACCTGTCTTTGGGTTTGGCATTAAACCACGAGGACCTAAAACTCGTCCTAACGGCCCTAACTTACCCATAACACTTGGCATTGTCACAATTACGTCGACATCTGTCCAACCTCCCTTAATTTTAGCGAGGTACTCGTCTAATCCAACATAATCTGCACCGGCTTCCCTAGCTTCAGCCTCCTTATCCGGAGTAACTAGAGCTAAAACCTTTACATCTTTACCTGTACCATGTGGTAAGGTAACAACACCTCTTACCATCTGATTTGCTTTTCGCGGGTCCACATTAAGACGCACAGCCAAGTCCACAGAAGGATCGAAGTTTGTATTGGAGATTTCTTTTATTAAAGCAGAAGCTTCTGCAATAGAGTAAGTTCTTGACTCAACCTTCGCAGTATTTTCTTTTTGCTTTTTTGTTAATCTTGCCATTTTATAGATTCTTTAACTTGATTAAAAAGGTGCAGCACCTTTTAATTTCACTCCCATTGATCTCGCGGTACCAGCTACCATTTTCATAGCAGACTCAATAGTAAACGCGTTCAAATCGGGCATTTTATCCTCTGCAATCGCTTTTACTTGATCCCAAGTAATCGTTGCTACTTTCTTAACATGTGGCTCCCCAGATCCTTTCTTGATCTTGGCAGCTTCAAGGATTTGTACTGCAGCAGGTGGAGTTTTAATAACAAAGTCAAAAGACTTGTCTTTAAAAACTGTAATCTGAACTGGTAATACTTTCCCCTGCTTATCTTGAGTTCTAGCATTAAACTGCTTACAGAACTCCATAATGTTAACACCAGCAGCACCTAAAGCGGGTCCAACTGGTGGAGACGGATTAGCCGCTCCTCCGCGAACTTGTAACTTTACTACTTTACTGACTTCTTTTGCCATTTTCTAATTTTTAATTTTGATTTATTCTGAAGTGGAAGCCTAAGAAAAAACCTATTATAGCGTGTAACAATTAAACTTTTTCAACTTGCATATAACTCAATTCGAGAGGTGTCTTTCTTCCGAAAATTTTCACCATTACTTCGAGTTTACGCTTTTCTTCATTAATTTTTTCAACCGCACCATTAAATCCATTAAATGGACCATCGATAACTTTTACGGTTTCTCCAATTACAAATGGAATATTCACATTATCATCTTGCACAGACAACTCATCTACTTTACCTAGCATTCTATTTACCTCTGCTTGTCGCAATGGCACAGGCTCTCCTCCTTTAGTTTCCCCTAAGAAACCAATCACTCCATTTATAGATTTAATAATATGCGGTACTTCACCAGCCAAACTTGCCTGAACCATAATGTAACCCGGAAAGAAAACCCGCTCTTTATGAACTTTTTTACCATTCCTAATTTGCACAACTTTTTCAGTTGGAACTAAAACTTGCTCAATATACTCTTCAAGCTTTAAACGCGTTATCTCAGATTCGAGATACGCCTTAATCTTATTCTCTTGTCCGCTTACTGAACGAACAACATACCACTTTTTTGTACTTTTAGTTTCAGTCATTCTATCTCTACGACTTAATCAAATCAAAATAAAACTTTATAACTTCGCCAAAAACTGAATCTATACCCCAAACAGCCAAAGCAAGTGCTATAGAAAATGCAGCCACGATTACCGTTAGACGTTGAGCCTCAGCCCAAGGGGTCCAGGTTACGTGATTTCTTAACTCGTTATAAGATTCTTTAAGATAATTTACCATCACTTATTGTTTAGTATTTTTTTACGAAGCATTCACTTCAAAACAACTATTTCAATTATTGCACGGGTTGAGAGACTCGAACTCACGACACCTGGTTTTGGAGACCAGTGCTCTACCAACTGAGCTAAACCCGTATTTACTTTGAAAATCTCCAACAAAACTTAGGCTTTTTACTAGTCCTTGCCTTCTGCTCGGTAAGTAAACCCGTAATAAAAGTCAAGGCGTCTTGATATTTCAAGACACCTTAACTAGTAATTTTTTGACTAATACTTAGTCTAGAATTTCAGTCACCTGACCTGCACCAACAGTTCTACCACCTTCACGAATAGCGAAACGTAGACCAATAGTCATTGCAATTGATTGGATAAGATCAACAGTAATTGTCAAGTTATCTCCAGGCATTACCATCTCAACTCCATCAGGAAGATTAATGTTTCCAGTCACATCAGTTGTACGAACGTAAAACTGTGGACGATAGTTATTATGGAATGGAGTGTGACGTCCACCTTCTTCTTTTTTCAATACATAAACCTCAGCTTTGAACTTAGCGTGTGGTGTAACTGACCCTGGCTTAACAATAACCATTCCTCTAGAAATCATTGATTTCTCAATACCTCTTAAAAGGATACCAGCGTTATCTCCAGCCTCACCTCTATCAAGAATCTGACGGAACATTTCAATACCTGTAATAGTAGAAGTCAATTTCTCAGCTCCCATTCCAATAATTTCAACAGGATCACCAGTGTTAGCAATACCGGTCTCTATACGACCAGTAGCAACAGTACCACGACCTGTAATTGAAAATACATCTTCGATAGGCATTAAGAAAGGCTTATCGATTTCTCTTAATGGCTCTTCAATCCAAGTATCAACAGCCTCCATTAATTCCATAACAGAATCAACCCATTTTTGTTCACCGTTTAAGGCACCTAAAGCAGAACCAGCTATAACAGGACCATTATCACCATCATACTCATAGAATGAAAGAAGATCTCTAATTTCCATTTCTACTAATTCTAATAATTCTTCATCATCAACCATATCCACCTTATTCATGAATACAACCATACGAGGAATACCTACCTGACGTCCTAATAAGATGTGCTCACGAGTTTGTGGCATTGGACCATCTGTGGCAGCAACCACAAGGATAGCACCGTCCATTTGAGCAGCACCAGTAACCATGTTCTTTACGTAATCGGCGTGACCTGGACAGTCAACGTGAGCGTAATGGCGATTAGCTGTAGCATACTCAACGTGAGAAGAGTTAATCGTAATACCTCTCTCTTTTTCTTCAGGAGCATTATCAATTTGATCAAAAGACTTAGCTTCTGAAAAACCTGCATCAGCCATACATTTAGTAATAGCTGCAGTTAATGTTGTCTTACCGTGATCTACGTGTCCAATAGTACCTACATTTAAATGTGGTTTCGACCGATCGTATGTTGCTTTTGCCATGTTGTATTAATTTAATCTTAGTTATATATTAGTGTTCAATCGTTATCTAATTTTTTTTGAGCCAATGATGAGATTCGAACTCATGACCTCTTCCTTACCAAGGAAACGCTCTACCCCTGAGCTACACCGGCTTTTTGGGTACAGGCTTAGAGTTTAAGGTGTAAGTTCTACTAACAAGCTTTAAACTCAAATTTTATAATCAGGAATCAGACACTATTACATCATTGATTACTAATTATGTCAAGCGAGAGACCAGGATTCCTTTGACTTCGCTCAGGAAAGGTTTCTCACCCTTATTTCTAATCTATAACAATTTATCATTGCTACAATTTTAGAATGTACTTAGAGCGGGAGACCAGGTTCGAACTGGCGACATTCAGCTTGGAAGGCTGACGCTCTACCAACTGAGCTACTCCCGCTTTTATTCTGAATAATTCAGAATTAATAATTTCAATATTTCAAATAATCTCACCTCGCTTAGCGGTTCTGGATTAGTAAACCAATCCAAACTTTTTTTATCGAGAACTTAAGAAAGCGAACTTTCTACATTCTCTCCTTAAAAATGTTAGTGGGGAGAGCAGGATTCGAACCTGCGAAGACGTAGTCAGCAGATTTACAGTCTGCCCTCGTTGGCCGCTTGAGTATCTCCCCTCAACACTAGTATTTTAAAGAACTTTCAACTTTTTCAAAGAGCCGATGGAGGGACTCGAACCCACGACCTGCTGATTACAAATCAGCTGCTCTAGCCAGCTGAGCTACATCGGCTTTTTTACAAACTATTAGTCATAAAAAAGTCCGCTATTTCTAACGGACTGCAAATGTAGATAATTTATTTTTTTATAAAAAACTTTTTACAAAAAATATACTATAAAAAGGCTCTTAATTTTTCCTTTCTTTTTTTTAGCTGCCTTTCCAACGATTGAACACATCCATTGGTAGCTTCTTCAAAAGTTCTAGCATCTTTTTTTACCATTAAATCCCCTCCAGGAATACTTAATAATATCTCTGCAGTTTTGTTTTCCTTTTCACTTGTCTTTTGAACTTTTAAAAAAACATCGGCGCATACAATACGATCATAAAATTGATCTAATTTGGAAAGCTTTTTTTCAATAAATTCTATCAGTTTACTATCTGCGACAAAATTGGGGGTTTGCACATTAACTTTCATACACTTGATTAGTTTTAAATTAGTACTGCTTGAGTTAAAAAAGTCAAACTCAAAATATCATTTCATTCTTTGGAATTTCTCGGATGTGAATTTTTATACACCTCTTTTAATTTAGCTATACTATTATGAGTATAAACTTGAGTTGAAGCCAAACTCGAATGCCCTAACAATTCCTTCACTGCATTTAAATCTGCTCCTTCATTTAATAGGTGAGTTGCAAAAGAATGTCGCAGAATGTGCGGACTCTTTTTAACCTTTTCAGAAGCTTTACTAAAATAGGTATTTATTATTCTGTAGACAAGAGTTTCATAGATTTTATCTCCTTTATTTGACAAGAAAAACCAGCTACCATCTTTAATTGGCGCCTGCTCATTTCTTAGAATGAGATATTTTTCAATCGTAGTAATCACAGATGGCAACAAAGGGATAATTCTTTCTTTGTTTCTTTTCCCCAAGACTTTCATTATTTTCTGATCTATAGATACGTCCAAGAGTTTTAAACCTACTAATTCAGCTCGTCTAATTCCGGTTGAATAGAAAAGTTCAACAATTAGTTTATCTCTTACACCACTGAAATGGGTTTCAGATTCAAGTGATTCCAAAACATTTTCGATTTCTACTTCGGAAAAAGGAATCTGTATCTTCTTCGATGTTTTTAGAGCCTTATGTCCTGCTAACGGATTTATTTCAATTTGTGAAGTTTTCAGTAAAAACTTATAATATGATTTTAAGGAAGACACCTTACGATTTACAGTCCGATTTGAAATATTCGTATCCACCAAGGATATTATCCAACTTCGAATAATCGAATAATTCACTTCTTTTATATTTTCATAACCATAACCTTCCGAAGCAAATATCAAAAAACTTTCCAAGTCCTTCTTATATGCAGTTATGGTATGTGGAGAATAGTTTCTCTCTAGCGATAGGTAATCAATAAAATTACTAAAAGGCATTGTTATATATTAGGCGTCAGGTAAAAATACAAAAATGCATGTGATGCCGAAGTCTAAACGAGAGAAGTTTGGAGCTGAGATATAATAACAAAAATAACCACTAAACAATTAAATTGCTTAGTGGTTATATCTCTAATTAGAATTAGATCTCTACCTTAATAGGAATACACTAAATTTCTTCAGCGTCTCTAAGTCCTTGAATATATTGTGCTTTTTGAACTTGCTTTCTTCTAACTACTGAAGGCTTTGAAAAAGCTTGTCTTGAACGCAACTGTCGCATTGTTCCTGTACGATCGAACTTACGTTTAAAACGCTTCAATGCTCTATCGATATTTTCTCCGTCTTTTATTGGTATTATTAACATAGTGTCTTAACCTCCTCTCTTTAGGTCGGCAAAGATAATAAGTTTTTGGATATACGATGCGTGAAAAGTATTTTTTTTTACTCTAATCGAATTGAAACTCCAAAGAACCCTATAGAGCCGTTCACAGCCTTCTTACCAGTCCCTAAATATGTATAACAACTCAATCCTAAATTACATATAATGTCGAAGGTTTTTCAAAAAAAATACGCGAAGCGACTTCCATTGAGCTCCTATAGCAAGTTAAATGACAAACTCATTGAACTAAAGGGTTAAAAACTATTGTTTAAACAAAGTTGCCCGTTTACTTAAATCTTGGATTAGCTTTTCTTCTTCCTCACTTTCAAGCAATACATTATAGTTTTTCCAAAATTCTTTATTATAAGGTCTGGATGAAAAAATATCTTCAGACCAATCCTTCCGCAAAGCTTCGCTAATGATCTCTGGATCTTGAATAATTTCTGTAAATAATATTTCCTGCACTGTATAATAAAAACGCGTATCCCTATCGTCTATCTTTACTTTATCCGAAGATCTATTACCTACGTTAACTAGTTTGGGTGTCTCATAATAAAAATAATTGGGATACATTTTATCCTGGTACTCAGTATAGGTCATTATAAGTTTATGGTTGATTTGTGTACCATAAAGACTCTTGCTCCTTCCTTTTTGAATTTTGGAAGCAGCAACTAATTCATACTCTATTTTTTTAATCGCATAAGTGTCCCAATAAATATATAGCCAGCCATTTGCCTGATAACCCTCATTGTATATGTTTTCAGTATTTAG
Source organism: Flavobacteriaceae bacterium (assembly GCA_047614245.1). GTDB lineage: Bacteria > Bacteroidota > Bacteroidia > Flavobacteriales > Flavobacteriaceae > Ulvibacter. The sequence continues at coordinate 5,884 of JBLHIC010000023.1, read as the reverse complement.
ACCAACAAAATCTGTGCTTTTTGAAATTTTTATTTTATAAAGTTTTCTACCATCATCTACTAAAACAGTATCTAATTCAAACTGATGTTTATCAAGTACTCCTTCTCCAAATAAAGCTTCCTTGATATTTGAATTTCTCAACAAATTAAGTCTTCCCTTAAAGATATTCTCTAATCCGTTGATTCTTTTGTCATTCCACTTTATTGCTTCAATCAAAGATGACGTTTCAATAGTATCTCTATTTAGTTTTTTAGATTTAAAATTGACATTCTTTTTTTGATATTTCAGATAGACTGCATAAGCATATAAGCTATCAACTTCTCTTAAATCATAACTCTTCCTATTTTCGTCTACATTAATTTTTAAATTACCCTCAGCACCTGAAGCATAGCTGGAGTCATATAAGGTGATCGCACTTTCAATAAGCCATTTGTACTCCTTCCTATTGCGCTCTCTGTGTCTTAAAAATCCTTTTTGTAAATAAGGTTGCTCCGGTAAATTATCAGCCAATTCTTTTAAAGCCTTTAGAACTATGTCATTTCCAGTTTTGGGTCTGGTCTCTGCAATGATAAGAACTTCGTCGAGCGACGCAATATCTGTATCGAGATAGATATCTTCCGAATTATCAAACTCACTAATTGCGATTATGAAACTTTTATACCCAATAGAAGAAATTATGAGGGTATCATTTTCAAATTCATGAGGGACGACTAAGGCGAATTTTCCATCCGAATTACTGATAGTACCTAGCGTTGTGTTTTGTATATAAATATTAGCACTTACAATCGGCATGTAATTCGAAAAATCGGCCACTTTACTTCTTAGCTCAGTTTGAGCAAAAACACTTATACAGAAGACATGAATAATTAAACCTAGAAAATATTTTAAAAATCTGTGCTTCATTTTTATTTAAAATTACGTAAGATCGGTTGGAAGTATCGCGCCAATATTGACCTTAGTATTTTTCAGGATGAATACTAGGTCGCAGGCTTATAATCCTTTCCGTCTATTACCATTTTTGCAATTATTTCGCGTAGAATCTCCGATGTTCCACCACCAATTGGGCCTAATCGACTGTCTCTAGACAACCGTGCTAAGGGATAATCTTCCATATAACCATATCCACCCAATAGTTGCAGACATTCGTACATAACCTCATCAGATACTTTTGTTGAAACTAGTTTGGCCATTGTAGCCTCTTTAACGGCATATTCACCTGCTTTCAATTTTCTCGCTGTAGCGTAATTAAATGTTTTCACTATTTCAACCTCACTGCTCAATTGCGCGATTTTATGTCGCAACGCCTGAAACTTCGAAATCGATTGTCCGAAAGCCATTCTATCCTTCATATATTGAATAGTATACTCCAATGCGAATTCACTTCGTGCATGTGCATTTATAGCCATAATAAGACGTTCGAGTGCAAAATGCTGCATAATATAAGGGAAGCCTTTATTTTCTTCTCCCAATAAACTAGTCAGAGGAATGGTAACATTATCAAAAGCAATTTCTCCAGTATCACTAGCCCTCCAGCCCAATTTATCCAATTTGGTTGCAGATAACCCTTTGACATCTCGATCGACAACAAAAATACTAATCCCCTTGTTTCCTAGTTCTGGAGCTGTTTTTGCCGCAACAATTAAATAATCACTATAAACGCCATTTGTAATAAAGGTTTTAGAACCGTTAAGGACATAGGTATCTCCTTTTTTAACAGCGGTTGTTCTCATACCTCCAACATCACTTCCGCCAAATGGCTCAGTAATACATAGACAGCCAATTTTTTCTCCTGTAATACTCGGAGACAAATACATCTCTTTTTGCGCTTGATTCCCTTCTTTGTTTAAATGAGTCATTGCTAAATACGCATGCGCCCACATAGCAGCTGCAAAACCACCAGAGTTAACCTTTTGAAGTTCCTCCAAGAATATAACAGTGTAGAATATATCTAGATCCATCCCACCATATTGCTCTGGATATACCAATCCAAAATAACCCATTTCTCCGAACTTTTCCCAGATAAACCGATCAATAGAACCCGTTTTCTCCCACTTTTCAATATGCGGGACTACTTCTTTTTGCAAAAAATCTTTAAAGCTTTCTCTGAAAAAATCGTGTTCTTCTGTAAAATCTATATTACTCATTCCTATTTATTCTTTTCAATAAACCTTAGCCTATAAATTATGATATCATCATCATAACTTACCTTTTACTGTTCGATTGACAAATATAGTCGAATTAGCTGTAATTTAACTTCAGACAGACCCTCAATTTTTTCTAATTCTGAAACACTTTCTATACGCTCCCGTAATCTGACAAACTCCCAAATCTGTTTTGCTAGATCGAATGACACGCCAGGAATTGTTGATATATCTGAAGCCGAAGCTGTATTAATATTCATCTTAATAATTGCATTTGGCGTTTTCACGGTAAATATATTTAAAGTTCGTTTTACTACGTCTTGACGCAAACCCCAAACACCATATAACTGAATATCTGCCGAGAAACCACCTAATTTTTCACGATAACCAATGATTCGATTACTTAATGCTTCACCTACCCCACTCACCTTCTGGAGTTGGTCTAATGTAGCAAGATTTAAATCTATTTTTTGAATGAAAGACAATTCAGTGAAACCATTATTATTGCTTCTCTTTTCATAACTTTTTGATCTTGGTTTCGGGTTTGTTACCCAATCTGGGAATTTAAATAAGGGACTTATATCTGCTAAGACAGAATCTGAAATTTTGGTAACACGCTTAAAGTCTGCCACCGAATTAATCCATTTATTTTTACTTCTGAAGGATTTCAATCGATCAAATTCTTCCGGAGATATCCCAAGTGTATATGCCTTAAAGTCGGTTATGTAATTTGGATTGAATGGATATCGTTTCGGTTTCCGTGCTTCAATTTCAGCAAACCGAAGCGAATCAATTTCTTTTTGAAGCGCAATCACTTCCGTGGAATTGACATCAATTAAGACTGGCTTAGTGAAATCATAAAAATAATTCACATTGATAAGTCCGACTATTAGCAGCACCAATAGCAAAATCCCACCTCGCTGACTTCGATTGAAGACGAGGTGGGATTTTAAATTTTGCATAACTCCTAGTTTTAAAATGGGGAGTTAATGTCTTTGGTGATTTAAAAAACGGCGGACTAGTCTTCTACCGCCTGTTTCTTAAGTTTTATGGCATCAAGATATCGTTTTAATTGCGTTTTTACAACAGGGAACAGGAAGAACAATCCGACCATGTTTGGGAAAATCATCGCAAAGATCATGGCATCCGAGAAATCCCAAATAGACCTCATGTTCGCCGCAGCACCAATAACCACGAAAACTAAGAATAACATTTTATATACTAAATCTGCTGTTTTTCCTCTTCCAAAGAGAAATTTCCACGATTGTAGTCCATAATAGGACCACGAAATCATTGTCGATACTGCGAACAAAAAGACGGCTACGGTTAAGAATATATTTGAATATGGAATAAATTGTGCAAAGGCGACTGAAGTTATTCCTGCCCCTTCATAGGAAACACCATCAATAATAGCAACCCCTTCACCGGTAAGATCCCCATATTCAAAGAAACCTCCAAAATTAAAAATAATAATAACTAAGGCTGTCATCGTACAAATCACAACGGTATCAATAAACGGTTCTAATAGCGCTACAAGACCTTCACTGGCAGAATATTTTGTGCGTACCGCAGAGTGAGCAATCGAAGCTGAACCAGCCCCTGCTTCATTAGAAAATGCCGCACGCTTAAAGCCTACAAGTAATACCCCAATAAGACTACCTACCCCAATAGCTTTAGGATTAAATGCCTCCGTTATAATAAGACTGATCGCATCATCGATGAGACTAAAATTACTTAGTATGATATACAAACAAGCCGCCAAATAAAGGATGGCCATAAATGGAACCACTTTCTCGGTGACAGACGCAATACGCTTTATTCCTCCAATAATTATGATCCCCACCAAAATTGCGATCGCTACTCCAATCCAAAATCCTGCAGCAGCACTTTGCAAATTAAACAATTCCTTTAATACGATAGTTGCCTGATTGGACTGGGCCGCATTACCTCCTCCAAAGGATCCTCCTATACAAAAAATGGCAAAAAGTATAGCCGTTATTTTTCCAAGTTTTGCAAATCCTTTTTCTTTAAGCCCTTTACTCAAATAATACATGGGTCCTCCATACACGGTTCCATCGGGTCCAACATCACGGTATTGTACCCCTAAGGTACACTCTACAAATTTTGTTGACATTCCCAACAACCCACACACAATCATCCAAAAGGTTGCTCCCGGACCGCCTAGCGCAATGGCCAATGCAACACCGGCAATGTTCCCATTTCCAACGGTTCCTGAAACTGCAGTCGCCAATGCTTGAAAATGACTCACTTCTCCATCAGAACTTTCATCCCGAATCGTATCTCTAATATCACCATCTATGGCCAAATCATCGTCTAATGTTCCAATATGATGATCAATATCGTCGACCTTATTCATATCAACACCTTGTGAGATTCCATCCTCACCATATAAAATTTTCGCACCGTGCTTCTCAATATCTTCATACTTTCCACGTACTGTTTGTATCGCTCTCCAAAAATATCTGAAGTTTGGAAAACCAAAATAAAGAGTAAAAAACAACGCACTTACCACCAGTAGTATCAAAACAAAAGGGATACCTCCATACACCTCAAAAAAGACGACGTTTGAAAAGAAATTGGAAATCGGAGCAAACGCTTGATTAATTTGCTCATCAATACCTACTTCTTTAGCCTCCTGAGCAAAAGAAGTTAATGGGGTTAGTATTGAAAGAAGGGAAAGAAGAAATTTCTTCATAGTGGTTAGTTAAGATTAAACTTTTTTATTTTAGCTAGGCAAGATGCTAAAAAAAAAGTGTGCATTCAAGTTTTAGCCTGTTAAATTCTAAATGAAGATCTAAACGTCATATAATTGTTTAAGCTTTTCGATTTGATTTGGCCTTCCAATAAGAATAAGTTTGGAGTTCTTCTTGATCACCATAGAAATCTATGAATTAACGATATACTCCCCACCTTCTACTTTTTAACCAATAATCGAGCAGCCTGCTTATTGCGTAAATCTAGATCCACAATTGCCTTTTCTGCACCATCTGCACAAACTTTATCAAATGATATTTGTTCCACGTTCATACTATCATGTACCCCAGAGACAAACAAATTATCTAAAAACTCAATCAAATTTGGAACAACAACTAAGGACGCCATATGCTCACCTCCACTTTTGTCGGGCATAATAACATTATCGGCTCCTGCTAACTTCAGTTTTTATAACTCGTTTCCTCGGTGGCCCTGTTAATTATTTTTAATTTTTATTCAATTGTCGCGCAGATAAAACAATAAATAAATTGTCTACATCACCGGGTATGGCACAAATTAATGTACTATCCCTTTCGATACGAGCATGAATTAAAACCTCATCTTCGTTCGCATTGCCGTGAATAAATAAGGATATAAATATTTTCTCAGAATTTGTCAAAAGATGTAGTTCTCCAAAACCAACCCTTGTCACGGTTATGACGGTCATATAGACAGCATCTATCCAGCCGTAATCAAAAAGAAATTCAAATCCGAAAACACCTGCAAGAAATACAAGAAATAATAACGCTCAGGTACGGGATATTTTAGAACGAAATACTTTATTCATAAATCAAACACAGAAGTTCTTTTGGTAAACACCAAATCCTTTAGTTTTAATAAAAAGGCCATTGTCAAATATAGCGCGAAACCAACCCCTAATGTAGCAAATGATATATATATAAAAAACAATCGAATACTTCTAGCCTTCATCCCAAAGCGATCGGCAAGACGTGAACTCACATAGAAGC
>JBLHIC010000022.1:0-30593 GCA_047614245.1 Flavobacteriaceae bacterium | reverse complement strand
ATTGACGAAAAAGTAACACGACAATTAATTGCTGCTTCGGAAGGAATGGAATTCACCTTTCATCGTGCTTTCGATGTGGTGAAAGACCCTTCCGAAGCAATAGAATCGATAATGCAATTAGGCGTTATTCGATTACTGAGCTCTGGTCAACAACATAAAGCGATTGAAGGAATCGAAATGTTGAAACAATTGAAATCGCTTTCCGAAGGGAAACTACAGATTATGCCCGGAAGCGGTATTAATTCTGAAAATGCTCTTGCTTTTAAGGAAGTTGGATTCGAAGCGATTCATTTTTCAGCAACAAAAAAAACGAGTGTATCAAAAACTGATTCTGGGTTCTTTGCCAAGGACGTTATTGGTACCTCAGATCAAAGAGAAATTGAGCGAATAATAAAAATTGTATCCGGTTGAAATTCTCCCGCTGTTACTAAGGAGCCGATTCAATAATGCATTCGATTAGCTAAAAAAAGTTCATTTATTCCAAGTTTTGAAGGTGTTTTTACTCAATTGTGAATTATAATATTTCACATCGCCTGTCACTTCTTCTCCTAGCCAAGTAGGTTTTAAAAAGTTTTCATTCTCTTCATTTAATTCAATTTCAGCAACCGTTAGTCCTAGATTATCTCCGAAGAATTCATCTACCTCAAAAATATGTTTTCCTGCTTTTACTTCATATCGCATCTTTTCAATGATACCTTCTTCACAAAGTTTTAAAAGCGATTCCGCTTCCGAAACTTCAATCTCCTTCTCCCACTCCGTTCGTATCGTTCCTGCTTCGTTCGATTTTCCTTTTACCGTCAAAAAACCTTGATTCCCCTTGATTCTAACTCGAACTGTACGGTTAGGATCTGTATTTAAAAAACCCTGCTCTATGCGCGTTTTCTTAAAAGCTTCAGACTTATAAGCTTTAGATGTAACTAGGAATTTCCGTTCTATTTCAATCATATATCAATTAATTCTCCAAGGTGGGTTTCTTTCTATTGTCTTTTGTCTAAAAAAAAGAAAATCAGATGTATCCCGTGGCTATTTCTTTAATTTTTTCCGAAGAAATTCTAGTTTCTGAAAAACCATTCTTTGATAGCCAAATCATTGCTTTTGCTATTGACTCTGGGTGAATCATTTTATATTTCTTCGGAATCAAAAAATCTAAAGAGCCCATCATAAACTTAGCAACACCTTCGCCCCTTCTAATTTCGGTTCGATTTCCTCCTATCAAGGATGGCTGTAAAATATAAGTATTCTCGATTTCAAACTGAAGGACATCCCGTTCCATTTCTCCTTTGGTTTTATTGTAGAAAACCTTACTCATGGGATCTGCTCCCATTGACGATATCACTATAAAGGCATCTATCTTATTATCCCTAGAAAGCCGAGCTGCTGCAATCGGAATACCATAATCGATTCTTAAATACCTGTTTTTATCTGGAGTTTTGGCATTGGTTGTACCAATACAACAAAAGACCACGTCACCTGTAAAATCCTCTGAATGATCCTCCAAAGTAAACATATCGATTAGATGTTCTTCAATCTTAGGATTATCAATATGTACTGAAGACCTTGAAAAAAGCTTGATTCTTTCAAAAGTACCATCTACCAATAACTTATTTAAAAGAATTCTCCCAGTAAGTCCAGTGCCTCCTAAAATTATCGCAGTTTTTGTCATTAAAAAAGAAGTTTCAGAATTGAATCTCACTAAGATATTATAATTTTATCGGATGGAAGCTCAATTGCTATTAAGAAAAATAATTCATGTTGATATGGATGCTTTTTATGCATCCGTAGAGCAATTAGATAATCCAGACCTACAAGGGAAACCTATTGCCGTTGGAGGAAGTGAATTAAGAGGGGTGGTCAGTGCTGCTAGTTATGAGGCTCGAAAGTTTGGGGTGCGAAGTGCTATGAGTAGCGTAGTCGCAAAAAGAAATTGTCCAGAACTAATCTTTGTAAAACCCAACTTTGCAAGATATAAGGAAATTTCATCGAAAATAAGAAAGGTATTTTTTGAGTTTACAGATATGGTCGAGCCACTATCATTGGATGAGGCTTATTTGGATGTTACTGAAAACAAAAAAGGAAATCCAAGTGCGACTTTAATCGCACAAGAAATTCGGCAAAGAATAAAGGAAAAAACAGGTTTAAATGCGTCTGCTGGTATATCCATCAATAAATTTATTGCAAAGATAGCTAGTGATGTGAATAAACCGAATGGACAAAAAACGGTTCCTCCAGAGGAGGTTATAGAGTTTCTTGAAAAACTAGACGTAAAAAAGTTTTTTGGCGTTGGGAAAGTGACGAAGGAAAAAATGTATCGGTTGGGCATTTTCACGGGGCTAGACTTAAAGGGAAAATCTGAAGCTTATTTAACTGAGCACTTCGGAAAAGGAGGCGGCTCATATTATCAAGTCGTACGCGGAGTTCACTTAAGCGCGGTCAAAGTTTCCCGAAAGCAAAAGTCACTGGCTGCAGAACGCACCTTCGATGTCAACATTGCTAGTGAAATTTATATGCTGCAACGTTTGGAAGAAATTGCAAAGGAAGTTGAAAAGCGACTTTTACATAGCAGACTTGCTGGTAAAACGGTTACGCTTAAAATTAAATACAGTGATTTTACGTTACAAACAAGGAGCAAGACATTACCGCTTTACATTTCATCAAAAGAGCTTGTTATGGCAACTGTTAAAGATTTGTTATTTCAGGAAAAAATGAAAAACTCGGTACGTTTGTTGGGAATATCAATGTCGAGTCTCAATAATGAAGTAAAGAAGAAACCCCTTGAGATTGAAAAAACGATTGATGTTCAACTTAAACTAGATTTTTAAACTATGTAATAAAACTACTTGAATCAATTATTAACAAAAACCCAATATTATGAAAAAAGTAGTTTTAAGTATGTTCCTTGCGACAGTAGTTCTCGCATCTTGTAAAAATGAATCTTCCGAATCCAAAACCGACATTTCAGTTAGTGACATTGCCTTAGCAGACACAATTATTGAGGAATCTACTCCTGAATTTTTATATGTAACCGCGTCAAGTGGTTTAAGTCTGCGTGAGTTTAATAATCTGAACAGTGAACGAATTGGCAAAATGCCTTATGGAACTAAGGTAAAAGTGATTGCTCCAGAAAAAAACCTCACCATGAATGTTGGAGGAATAAGTGGAGGAATGAACGAAATAGAATTCAATCGGAAGAAGGGGTTTGCATTTAACGGATATCTGTCCAAATTTTTTCCTCCTGAAAGAGGTGTCAAAGTTAAAGGATATGCTGAAGAACTGCAGGTATATTTTCCTGAAGTGGGTTATACTGAAAGTGTTGGTGGAATTGCGAGTAAGCCATCAAATACTGAAACATTAGCTTTACCAACAACACTTTGGCATGAAGCCTTTTTTGTAGCGCAGCAACTGTTTGACTTTCCTAAGGAATTTGATTTCCCAAACCCAAAAGGAAAAGATAAACAAGTAATTCAATATAGTAAGTCGAAAGATAGAGGTTGGAAGAACCAGTTAGAGATTACAAGGACTGACAACGCTCTGGAAAAAATTGAATACGTAATAGAATCTCAAAAGTTTGACGGCAAGATTACCATCATAAAAGATAGAAACACGATGAAAATATCGAGGACTGAGACAATTAATTAAATAGAGTTAAGACTTTAACAAAAAAGATAGGGGCCGAAGAAAAATCGGCCCCTATCTTTTGACTAAACTTTTTAATAATTACACCTGTGAAACACGCAATGTATTTACCATTCCCTTATCTACAATAGGCATTGCAGCAAGGTTAACCAGATAGTCTCCCTTTTTAACAAATTTTTGTTGGAATGCAATTTGATTGATGTCATCTATAGTTTCATCTGTACTTACAAACTTATCGTAAAAGAATGCTTTAACTCCCCAAAGTAAATTTAGTCTAGAAAGAATCCGTCGATTTGAAGTATAAACTAAAATATGAGCAGCTGGTCTCCAGGCCGAAATTTGAAAAGCCGTATATCCACTATTAGTTAATGTACAAATAGCGCGAGCTTGAATTTCATCGGCCATTTTTGCCGCGTGGTAACAAACAGATTTTGTGATATATCTATTGGTACGAATGTGTGGTGGTTCGTGAGGCACTTTAATAAGCTCACTGTTTTCTACCTGTAAACATATGTTCGCCATCTTACGAATTACCTCTACAGGGTATTTTCCAACCGAGGTTTCGCCTGATAGCATTACAGCATCCGCTCCATCCATTACTGAATTTGCTACATCGTTAACTTCCGCCCTTGTGGGGGTCAACGAAGTAATCATAGTTTCCATCATTTGTGTAGCAATAATAACTGGAATCCTAGCGCGTTTTGCTTTGAGTACTAATTCTTTTTGAATAAGTGGAACTTCCTCGGCAGCTACCTCAACACCTAAATCTCCTCTTGCTACCATTAAACCATCACAATAAGGTATAATCTTATCTATATTCGCTACTGCTTCAGGCTTTTCGATTTTAGCAATAATTGGAATTTTATAATCACTGTTTGCTTTGATCAAATCTTGTAACTCTTTTAGGTCTTCGGCATGACGCACAAATGATAGTGCTAGCCAATCGACCTCCAGGTTAATAGCAAAAATGGCGTCTTCTTTGTCTTTTATCGTGAGCGCTGGTAATGAAATAGCCGTATTGGGTAGGTTAACGCCCTTCTTAGATCTAAGAGGTCCGCCCTGTATTACTTTGGTTCGAACTGTATCTTTTCCATTCGTTTCTAATACTTCGAACATTAGTTTACCGTCATCCAACAAAACGAGCTCTCCTTTTTTAACGTCTCTAGGGAAATTATCATAGTTCATATATACTTTTTCACTTGTACCTTCGAACTCTTCCCCAGTACAAAATGAAATTATATCTCCAGGCTCTACTACAACCTCTTCCTTCATTAAACCAACGCGAAGTTTCGGCCCTTGTAAATCGGCTAAAATTGCAGTTGCAATGTTCAATTCTTCTCCAAGTTCACGAATTAGAGCCACTGTCTTTTTTACGGTATCGTAATCGGCATGTGAGAAATTAACTCGAAAGACATCTACTCCTTCTTGAATCATTTTTTTCAGAATATTCCGACTTGAAGAAGCTGGTCCTAAGGTTGCTACAATTTTTGTTCTCTTCTGCTTTGGCATTAGTTAAATATTAAATTATTTTTTGATTTTAAACTATCAATGCCCACTTCGTAGGCAGAAATAATTCTTTTTATGTCGTTAATCTCCGTGATAATATTCCGAAGTAATATGCTTTCGTACTCTGAATGAATCTTTAAAAAATAATCAACCTTACTATACTCTGGAATTAAATAGGTAATCACAGTTTTTTCTGAAGCATCGTCATAGAACAATCCACCAGAACTATTGACATATGCAGCAACCGATTTACATTTATTGGCAACTAAATTGTATATAGTGTATTGGAAGTTATTCTCATATTGAAATAATGGAAAGCTTACTTCCAATCCATTATTCACATAATTTAGATCTAATCGCTCCCTTTTTAGATGAAAACCAAGATGTTTATTGAGCAAATATGCTAATATATAAGGCTCCTCGCTACAGTGAATGGCCAGCAACGAAAATGTCTCCTTTCCGTCATCGTCCATAAGAAGTTTATAGGTGGTCATTCTTTTATTTCAAGAGCTAAAAATAGCAATTGTTTTATCATTCTAAGGAATGATGGGGGAAATCCGCTTGATTATCTACGAAATCGATTTAGATTAGCGCTCTTAAAAGACAAGGTTTCTTTTTAGAACAGTAATTATGATTCTCTTTCAATTGCGACTTGCAATTTATAATATGCTCTTTTTGCGGCACGTTCTTCAGCCTTTTTCTTTGACGTAGCTCTTGCTTTGCCTACAGTTTTACCCTCCAATTGAAGTTTTACGGCAAAATGCTTAAGTGCATCGTTACCTGTATCTTCATAAACAGTAAATTTAAAACTTGTTTTATGCTTTTGACACCACTCAATAAAGAGACTCTTATAACTAATAACTTTGCCTTCTAATTTTTCTATATCAACATAAGGTTTAATCACTCGTTTTGCGATAAACTTCTCGCAATAAGAATAGCCTCTATCTAAATAAATAGCTCCCACTAAGGCTTCAAATACGTTTCCATGAATATTACCCCCAAATTGTTCAATTGGAATCATCGTTTTTACGTGCTTAATTAACTCCAAATCGCGACCCAATTCATTTAGATGTTCCCGGCTTACCACTTTAGATCTCATTTTTGTGAGATACCCTTCATTTCCTCCAGGCACCTCTTTAAATAGATGCGATGCTATGACAGATCCTAGCATCGCATCTCCTAAGAACTCCATACGTTCATAGTTTTGAGGCTCACCATTGCTGTTTTTTTCATTGGTCGATCGATGTGTGAATGCAGTTTCGTAAATGTTGATATCTCTTGGCTTAAAGCCTATGATTCTTTTTATTTCGAAAAAAAAAATCCCGCCTTTTTCAGTACGAGAATTAAATATGTTTTTAATAGAGGCCATTAAGACTAATCTGCCATTCTCTTAAATAGGACACAAGCGTTGTGTCCACCAAAGCCGAAGGTATTACTAAGAGTAACTTTAATGTCTCGTTTTTGTGCTTTGTTTAGAGTAAGATTCAAAGATGAATCAATTTCTTTATCTACAACACTGTGATTTATTGTTGGAGGCACAATACCGTGCTTCATCGCAAGAATTGATGCTATCGCTTCAATCGCTCCCGCGGCTCCTAATAAATGACCTGTCATAGATTTAGTAGAATTAATATTAATATTTTTAGCGTGCGTTCCAAAAACCCTACTAATAGCTTTTAGTTCTGCGACATCGCCCAATGGGGTTGAAGTACCATGAGTATTTATAGCATCAACATCTTCAGGCTTGAGGCCCGCATTTTCAAGACAATTGATCATTACTCGTTCCACTCCTATTCCATCTGGATGAGGTGCAGTCATATGATAAGCATCACTTGACATTCCTCCACCAACAACTTCCGCATAAATTTTAGCTCCTCTTTTTTTAGCGTGCTCGTATTCTTCCAGGATCAACGCTCCAGCGCCTTCTCCTAAAACAAAACCATCTCGTGTAGCATCAAAAGGTCTAGAAGCCGTTTCCGGACTTTCATTTCTGGTAGAGAGTGCATGCATTGAATTAAATCCTCCCATTCCTGCTTTTGTAACTGCAGCTTCACTACCACCAGTTACTATAATATCACAAGTGCCTAACCGAATATAGTTTAGGGCATCTATCATTGCATTTGCGGATGAAGCACAAGCAGATACCGTTGTGTAGTTAGGCCCCATAAAACCATGCTTGATAGAAATATTACCAGGAGCAATATCGGCTATCATTTTAGGGATGAAAAAGGGGTTGAAACGTGGCGTTCCATCCCCTTCTGCAAAGTTTATTACTTCATTTTGAAAAGTCTCTAAGCCACCAATTCCTGCTCCCCAAATAACACCAACACGAAACTTGTCTACCTCATCGAGGTTTATTCCTGCGTCGATGATTGCTTCTTCACTTGAAACAAGTGCATATTGGGCAAAACGATCTAATTTTCTGGCTTCTTTTCTATCAAAATGCTCTAATGGATCGAAATTCTTAATTTCACAAGCGAATTTTGTTTTGAACTTTTCAGTATCAAAATATGTTATAGGCGCACAACCACTCTTCCCTTTTACTAGGGCGTCCCAATATTCTTCAATATTGTTACCAATGGGCGTCAGAGCTCCAAGACCTGTAACTACAACTCGCTTTAATTCCATAAAAAAGTATTATTATTTAGTTCCTTCGATATATGAAACAGCTTGACCTACTGTTGCAATATTCTCGGCTTGATCATCTGGTATTTGAATATCAAATTCTTTTTCAAATTCCATAATAAGCTCTACTGTATCTAACGAGTCTGCTCCTAAGTCGTTGGTGAAGTTAGCTTCATTTACAACTTCGTTTTCGTCAACACCTAATTTATCAACGATGATAGCTTTTACTCTTGATGCAATGTCTGACATAATTCTTGTTTTTAAATTTTAATTATTAAGTGGCAAAAATAAAATATTTTAAATTAAAACAGCATTTTTAACTTTAAAATGTTAGATGTACATTTTAAAAATTATAATTAATCTTATCGCTGTCTTTTGGCATTTAATCCTTTAAATAATAAATTTTATTCTTTGAAATATCAAAGCAAATTAAACATTTTTGTCCGAAGTAAACTCGATTGCCTTACTTTTGTTATTTATTTTTATGATTACTTCAAAAACATCCAAAGAAAATAGAGTGAAGAAGCGTATAGTTATTTTTGCTTCGGGCAGCGGTACCAACACTCAAAACTTAATTCAACACTTTCAACAAAGTATATTTGCTGAGGTTGTTCTGGTGCTATCAAACAAGAAAGATGCGAAAGTCTTAATTCGAAGCAAATCACTCCTTGTGAATTCTAGACACTTCAAAAAGGAAGAATTGTTTTCTTCGGAAGGGGTCCTTAGGCTACTAAAGGAAGTTCAAGCCGATCTTATTGTACTTGCTGGTTTTCTATTGAAATTTCCAGCTACTATTCTAACAGAATACCCAAACCAAGTGATTAATTTACATCCGGCATTACTTCCCAAATATGGAGGTAAAGGAATGTATGGACATTATGTACACGACGCTGTGGTTGCAAATAAAGAGGAAGAAACGGGTATTACTATCCATTATGTGAATGAAAACTATGATGAAGGTGCTATTATTTTTCAGAAAAGCGTGCAACTTTCAGAAGAAGATACTCCTGAATCCGTTGCAGATAAGATTCATAAATTGGAGTACAACTATTTTCCTGGGGTGATCGAGGAGTTAATTCTTTCAGAAATAGAAAGAGAAAAAGCTTCTAAGGGTTAATCACTTTATAAATTCAGAGATCCCCGCCTCCGCGGACATGATATGGCTAAAAAAGAAAAATTTTACGTTATATGGTTTGGAAACCCAGCCGGTATTTTTAGAAGTTGGAAGGAATGCAAACGCTCTATAGACGGTGTTAAAGGTGCACAATACAAATCATTTCTCACCTTTGCAGAAGCCAAAACTGCCTATAATAAAGAATTCAGCGACTACAGGGGTAAAAACACAAAGAAAAAAACACTTTCCCCTACTGAACTTGCTAAAATTGGAGCCCCTAATTTATACTCTATTGCCGTAGACGCAGCTTCCAGCGGAAATCCTGGCATTATGGAATATCGAGGCGTAGACACGCAAACGCACAAACAATTATTTCATCAAGGCCCTTTTCAACAAGGTACTAATAATGTGGGCGAATTTCTTGCGCTGGTGCACGGGTTAGCTTTTCTTAAAAAACAAAAAAGCGATAGGATTCTCTATACAGATTCTCGGATCGCCATGGGGTGGGTAAAGAAAAAAAAATGCAATACTAAACTTAAGAGAGGTGTTAAAAATGAATCTCTTTTCGAACTAGTGCTGCGTGCCGAGAATTGGCTACAAAAGAATCCATATACCACAAAGGTTGTAAAATGGGAAACGAAAGCCTGGGGAGAGATTCCCGCAGATTTTGGCAGGAAATAGTTTTTATAAATAAAAAAAAGCCCTTCATCCAGGAGACTGTTTGTTTATCTTAACTTCTATTTTGAATTAAAAAGTATGTCCTGCCCTTAGTTGTTCGTTGCGGGAAGAAAATACACGATGAATATCGATATACCATACTATTTTAATCGAAAACGATTGATACTTCGGCCTTTCGATGTCTTCTAAGTGAAACTTGGTGAATTATAAGAAAGACAGGTCTATTTTCAGATTAAATAGTTCTTAATGTTTCATTTAGAAATACGTTTCAAAAAACATATCTTTGCATAATTTTTAAAACCCTTTTATGAATAAACTTGTTATCGTTGGAACTGTTGCTTTTGACGCTATTGAAACTCCTTTTGGGAAAACCGATAAAATTCTTGGTGGTGCAGCTACATATATAGGATTGTCTGCTTCAAATTTTAAGCTAGACTCTGCCTTAGTTTCAATAGTTGGAGGCGATTTTCCGGAAGAATACATCTCTATGCTTGAAAGTAAAGGAATGAATTTAGAAGGTTTAGAAACTGTAGAAGATGGTAAAACATTTTTCTGGAGCGGAAAATATCACAACGATATGAATTCTCGTGATACATTAGCAACGGAGCTCAATGTCTTAGCTGATTTCGATCCAGTTGTTCCAGGCGAATATAAAGATGCAGATGTTGTGATGTTAGGTAATTTGCATCCTATTGTTCAATTAGGAGTTATCAATCAGATGCATAATCCAAAGCTTGTTGTATTAGACACTATGAATTTTTGGATGGATTGTGCTTTAACTGAACTTTTACAAGTAATAAAAAAGGTTGATGTCATAACTATTAATGACGAAGAAGCTAGACAGCTAAGCGGCGAATACTCCTTAGTTGTAGCTGCACAAAAAATTATGGAAATGGGCCCTAAATTTGTTGTGATTAAAAAAGGAGAACACGGAGCATTGCTATTTCATGAAGATAACATCTTTTCTGCCCCAGCTTTACCATTAGCCGAGGTTTTTGATCCAACCGGCGCCGGTGACACTTTTGCTGGTGGATTTACTGGATATTTAGCCAAAACCGGAGATTTTAGTTACGAAAACATGAAAGCCGCTATTATATACGGATCTGCCTTAGCTTCTTTTTGTGTAGAAAAATTTGGAACTGAAAGAATGCTTCAGCTTTCAAAAAAAGAAATTCATCAACGTTTAGAACAATTTAAGAGTTTGACTCAATTTGATATTCAATTAACATAAATAGACGCCCGATTGGGTGTTTTTTGTTTACCTATTTTAAAAATTATGAGCGATGCTTTAAAACACGAATGCGGTATTGCATTAGTCCGATTGCTAAAGCCTTTAGAATTTTACAAAGAAAAATATGGCACGGCATTCTATGGAGTAAATAAAATGTATTTAATGATGGAGAAGCAGCACAATCGTGGACAAGATGGTGCTGGATTCGCAAGTATTAAATTGGATGTGAGTCCGGGTGAACGTTATATTAGTCGAGTTCGGTCCAACGCAGCTCAACCTATACAAGATATATTTGCCCAAATTAATGCCCGTGCAAATTCAGAGTTCGAAGCAGATCCAGGGTTAAAGGATGATGTAGCTGCTCAAAAAAAGAAAATTCCTTATTTAGGAGAGCTGTTTCTAGGTCATGTACGATATGGAACCTTTGGCGGAAATAGTGTAGAACACGTTCATCCATTTCTTCGTCAAAATAACTGGATGCACCGTAATCTTATTATTGCTGGAAATTTTAACATGACGAATACCGCAGAGCTTTTTGAAAATTTAACAAAGCTCGGAATGCATCCAAAAGAGAAGGCAGATACCGTTACCATTATGGAGAAAATAGGCCATTTCTTAGATGATGAAGTGAGCAAATTATATAAAAAAGCGAAAGCCAAGGGCTTATCGAAAATTGAGGCTTCACCATTTATTGCAAGAAAACTTAATTTGGCTAAAGTTTTAAAAAGGGCTTCAAAAGATTGGGATGGGGGTTATGCAATGGCTGGTTTACTGGGTCATGGAGACGCCTTTGTTATGAGGGATCCCGCAGGAATTCGCCCAGCATATTATTATCAGGACGACGAGGTTATAGTCGTTGCCTCAGAACGACCCGTAATACAGACTGTTTTTAACGTTCCATTTGAATCAATAAACGAAGTGGAACCTGGCACTGCTATTTTGATCAAAAAAGATGGAGCCTTGACAGTTTCTAGAATTCTAGAAGCAACAGAGCGCAAATCTTGTTCTTTTGAACGCATCTATTTTTCTCGTGGAAGTGATGCCGAAATATACCAAGAGCGTAAAGAACTAGGTCGTTTAATAATGCCGGACGTCCTCAAGGCAATTGACTACGATACTAATAATTCAGTTTTTTCATTTATTCCAAATACGGCTGAAACTTCTTTCTACGGAATGCTTGATGCCGCTCAAAACGAGTTAAACAAGCAAAAAAATATTGCTATTTTTAAGGAGAAAGAAAGTTTGACTGAAGAGCGACTTGATCAGATACAATCTTATAAAATTAGAACAGAAAAAATCGCTATTAAGGATGTAAAGCTTCGTACTTTTATATCAGATGACAGTAGCAGAGATGATCTAGTTGCCCATGTTTACGATGTCACCTATGGAGTAGTGCAACCTGATGACAACCTTGTAATTATAGATGATAGCATTGTTAGAGGTACTACATTAAAAAAGAGTATTCTAAAAATGTTGGATCGCCTAAATCCGAAGCAAATTGTGGTCGTGTCTTCTGCCCCTCAAATTAGATATCCTGATTGTTATGGTATTGACATGGCCCGTCTGGAAAGTTTAATTGCTTTTCAGGCTGCAATAGAACTTCACAAAGACCAAGGTACTTCAGACATTGTAGAAAAAATTTATCATAAATGTAAAAGTCAAATAGCAGTGATTGACACGGAAATTGTCAATCACGTTAAGGAACTTTATTCTCCGTTTACAGCCGAGCAACTTTCAGATAAAATAGCTGAAATAATTAGTGAGCATGCTATTAGTGCAAAAGTTAAAATAATATTTCAAACAGTCGATAATTTACATAAGGCTTGCCCTAAGAACCTTGGTGACTGGTACTTTACCGGAAACTACCCAACTCCTGGAGGCAACCGCGTTGTGAATAAGGCATATATTAACTTTTATGAAGGCAACCCAGAGAGAGCATATTGATTCGTTAAACAAACAGCAAAAAAAGGCTTAAATCAGTCCTTTCATCGGAGATACTCGACTTTTAATCTAAAAGTAGGAAAAATCTTATGTTACATTTAAATATATATATATATTTGGCACTTACCATAGCATAAGTAGGTTAAGTTCATGGTAGATTTGGGGCAAAAAAGGTAAACACTTGTTTACCTTTTTTATTTGCCCAAATTTTAGGGGGTGGCGAGCTTCTAATAAGTATCAACACGTGTAAATCATGAAGGGAGGCGCTTCACTTTCAAAAATGAGCCCCTTAATTACCGCTTGTTCGTTTTCGTATATTTCTGGGAGGATTTCTTTTGATAGTTGCCATTTAACGAATATACAGGTATTTAGTCTAAAAGATTATTTTATGAAATATAATATCCGTTATATTTGACTAATACCATAGCATAAGTAGGTTAAGTTCATGGTAGATTTGGGGCAAAAAAAGGTAGACACTCGTTTACCTTTTTTTATGCGCTATTGCTAAATATATTCTTTTGGGGTGGCGAGCCTTTTATTACTCCAATTATAACCAAATACTTCTGCGAGCCGTTTTACAGTTTCTGTTCACTCGTTTACCTTTTTTTATGCGCTATTGCTAAATATATTCTTTTGGGGTGGCGAGCCTTTTATTACTCCAATTATAACCAAATACTTCTGCGAGCCGTTTTACAGTTTCTGTTCACTCGTTTACCTTTTTTTATGCGCTATTGCTAAATATATTCTTTTGGGGTGGCGAGCCTTTTATTACTCCAATTATAACCAAATACTTCTGCGAGCCGCTTCACAGTTTCTGCTCACCCGTTTACCTTTTTTTATGCGCTATTGCTAAATATATTCTTTTGGGGTGGCTAGACTATCGTCGCCCTAGTTATAATCCACTTTCGTGCAAGTCTTTATAAGATCCTATTCACTTCTTTTTTATTAAATCATTTTAATCTAATTCACAAAAAAAAGGTGTTTCATCATTAATAATGAAACACCTTCCTTTAATCTTGCGTTTCTAAAATTCTATTTATTCCTCTGGTAACGTGCTGAAACTTCCTCCCAATTTATAACATTGAAGAACGCTTCAACATAATCAGGACGGCGATTTTGGTAATTAAGGTAGTACGCGTGCTCCCATACATCCAATCCTAGGATAGGAGTTCCTCCACAGCCAACACCCGGCATTAAGGAATTATCCTGATTTGGAGTAGAACAAACTTCAATCTTACCGCCTTTCTGTACACATAACCAGGCCCATCCAGATCCAAACTGAGTTTTGGCCGCTCCTGAAAAATTTTCTTTGAAAATATCGAAGTTTCCAAAGGCATCGTTAATTGCATCCGCCAAATCTCCACTAGGAACTCCTCCTCCATTTGGAGATAGTATTTCCCAAAATAAACTATGGTTATAAAATCCGCCTCCGTTATTTCGAACCGCTTTATTGTTCATATCAAGATTAGTTAATATATTTTCTATTGATTTCCCTTCCAAATCCGTTCCCTCAATTGCTGCATTCAAATTGTTGGTATACCCTTGGTGGTGTTTCCCGTGATGGATTTCCATTGTTCTACTATCAATATTTGGCTCAAGTGCATCATGTGCATAATTTAACTGTGGTAATTTGAAAGACATATTGTAAGTTTTAAGATTAGATCATTTATTACTTCAAAGTTAAGCATTATCCTTTTTTAAAACTGTCATAGACTTTATAAGATTTTTATAGCTGAATAGATATTTCTAATAATAACGAATCGACTACTTACTTTTGATTAATTTAGTAAAAAAGTCATCTTGAAAGATAATACCCCATTTAAAATATACAATGCTTCTGCCGGAAGTGGGAAAACCTTTACACTGGTCAAAGAATATATTAGCCGTATTCTAAAATCTAAGAACGAAGCATATTATCAGCACTTACTCGCGATTACCTTCACAAATAAGGCTGTCGCCGAAATGAAGAAGCGTATATTAGAGAATTTGGTGTCATTTACGAGTCCCGAGGTCGCTAATGATCCGCCAGAAATGCTTGTCCAAATAGCCGAAACTCTTGAGCTATCTTTTGAGGAAATTAGACTCCAATCAGTTAAAATTGTTAAGCACTTATTGCATCACTATGCAAGCTTCAGTGTGGAAACAATTGATAGTTTCAATCATAGATTAATTAGAACCTTTGCAAGAGACTTAAGACTCACTGCAAATTTTGAAGTAAGTCTCGATACTCCAATTCTCTTGGCAGAGGCTGTGGATCAACTTATACATAAAGCCGGCGAGGATCCAAAAATCACAAAAGTCTTATTAGACTATGCACTCGCAAAAACAGATGATGACAAATCTTGGGATATTTCTAAGGATATTGTTTCATCTTCAGGTATTCTTTTCAAAGAAAATGAATCTACAAATGTTGCAAAACTTAAGAAAAAGACACTTGACGATTTTGATTATTTTAAAAAACAACTACAAGATCGGAAGGAGGACGTTTCAGAAGAAATTCACAAAATAGCGGCAGATACTTTACGACTAATGGACGAAAGCAGATTAGAGCATACCGATTTTACAAGAAGTTCATTCCCAAAATATCTTGTTAAGCTTGAGCTCGGTGATTTTAGCGTCAAGTTTATTAGCCTATGGCATTCGAACTTTGGCGAGAAGCCTCTTTATACAGGTGCTACTTTAAAAAAATCTCCAGATATTGCTAATATAATCGATGAATTGGCAGCAACCTTTGTTAAAAGTTTTACAGGAACTAAAGCATTAATTTTTCAATTTCGGCTTTTTGAATCCATTTTAAAAAGCATTAACCCTTTATCCGTAATTAACCTTGTACAAAAGGAAGTTGAAGCGATAAAAAAAGACAAAAACATTCTGCCAATTTCCGAATTCAATGCTCTTATAAATAATGAAATTAAAAATCAACCCGTACCTTTTATTTATGAACGTTTAGGGGAAAAATACCGGCACTTCTTTATAGATGAATTTCAAGACACTTCTCAATTGCAATGGGAGAATCTCACCCCATTAATTTCAAATGCGATTTCTCAATTTTACACCAATGAAACTCAGGGATCTTTATTGTTAGCAGGAGATGCAAAACAGTCAATTTATCGCTGGCGAGGTGGTTTGCCAGAACAGTTTATGAATTTATGTAGGGATGACAACCCTTTTCCGTCTTCTCAAAAAGAAGTGCTTAATCTTGAAAGAAACTATAGGAGCGGACAACATATAATTGACTTCAACAACCAATTTTTTTCTTTTATTGCAACGTATTTTGGGGATGACGTTCATAGGAGGCTTTATGAAATCGGCAATAATCAAGAATTTAATAACAAACAAGGGGGTTTTATTAGATTGACTTTTATAGAAAAGGCTATAAAAAAGGAGCAAAGCGAAATATATGGTGAGCGTATTCTTGAAACTATCAAGGAGCTAAAAGCGAAGGGGTTTGAAGAAAATGACATTTGCATTTTAACGAGAAATAGAAAAGAGGGTATCTCTATTGGAAGTTATTTAATGGCTAATGAAATATCTGTTATTTCTGCTGAAACTTTATTACTTCAATCATCAAGGCTTGTTCAATGTCTATTGAATACTCTAAAATTATCCATGTATCCAGAAAATGAGGAAGCTAAAGTAAACTTACTAGACTTTCTACATGATTATCTTTCTTTGACAATTGATAAACATAGTTTCTTTAGCTCACTTTTAAAAACCTCATTAGAAGAATTTAAAAAGGGCTTAATTGAATACAAGATTGTATTGGATTTTAAATTACTGCAGTCTTATACTGTTTATGAATGCTGTGAATATATGATTCGCCAATTTCAACTATTTAAACATGCTGACGCCTACCTTTTTAGTTTTATGGATTTCGTGTTTGAATTTGAACAATCTCCACTAGCGAATAAAATCAGTTTTTTTGAAAATTGGGAAAGAAAAAAAGATAAGACTTCAATCCCGGCAAACGAGGGCACTAAAGCAGTACAGTTAATGACCATTCATAAGGCCAAAGGACTTGAATTTCCAGTAGTACTTTTCCCTTTTGCCGACGTAAACATTTATGATGCTAGATTTGATTCTATTTGGTACCCCTTAGATCCCGATTTAGGTTTTAATTTTGATGAAGCCCACATTAAATACAAACAAGAACTTTCAGAATATAGTGATCTTGGAGCCACCATTTATAATGAGCATCAAAACAAACTTGAGCTTGACAATCTGAATTTACTATACGTCACCTTGACAAGAGCTGCTGAAGAACTTTATATTTTTGCAGAAAAACCATCAGCTCCTCGAAATAACATTCCATTAAGCTACAATCAATTTTTTGGTGAATTTCTTAAAAGCCTAGGCAAATGGAATGAAGCAAAATCTATTTATGAGTTTGGAAACCCCACTCAACAGCATACTCAAGAGGTTAAAGAATCAATAGTTCAGACAACACCCTCATATACCGCTATATCTCCAAACGATCATAATTTAAAAATTGTAGCGAGCAATGCAACAATTACGGAAACAGGATCACAGAAAGCAATTACCGAAGGAAACTTATTACACGATTTAATGGCACAGATTTATACCAAAGAAAATGTAGCATCTGTTTTCAATTCAATTAGTGAACGAGCCATTATTTCTTTCAAAGAAATCGAATTCCTAAATTCCAAAATTTTATCAATTGTTGAGCATCCATTATTGCGAGTTTATTTTAAAGAGTCGTGCATAGTTTTGAATGAAAGGGAAATTATAACAGCTTCAGGGCTATTATTACGACCAGATAGATTGAATTTCAACCAAAATGATTCTATTACTATAATTGATTATAAAACAGGAGAGCCAAATTACCGCCATGAAGATCAGATAAACAGCTATGCTTCGGCTCTCGAAGAAATGGGAAAACATATTTCAGAAAGACTATTGGTATATACCAATCAAGAAGAAATTGTAATAAATAAAGTTTAAATTTGAAGCAACTAAAATACTCGAAAAAACAGACTATGTACGGTAAGATCAAAGATCACTTGGAAAAGGAGCTTGAGGAAATAAAGGATAATGGCCTTTATAAAAAAGAACGCATTATAACATCTCCACAAGGGGCTGCAATAAAAATATCGACTGGAGAGGAAGTAATTAACTTTTGTGCGAATAATTACTTAGGACTCTCCTCAAATAAAGAGGTTATACAAGCTGCAAAAGATGCAATGGACACTCATGGTTTCGGAGTGTCATCAGTTCGTTTTATTTGTGGCACTCAGGATATTCATAAAAAGCTTGAGCAAAAAATCGCTGACTTTTATCAAACAGAAGATACCATCCTTTATGCGGCTGCCTTTGACGCAAATGGCGGTGTCTTTGAACCTTTGTTAGGTCCAGAAGACGCTATAATATCTGATGCATTAAATCACGCTTCTATAATTGATGGAGTCCGCCTTTGTAAAGCGGCCCGTTACCGCTATAAAAATAGTGACATGGAAGATCTTGAGCAACAGCTTATCGCCGCAAATGAAAAAAACTCACGGTTTAAAATTATTGTGACAGATGGGGTATTTTCTATGGACGGTATTGTTGCCCCATTGGATAAAATCTGTGATCTTGCCGATAAATATGATGCTTTGGTAATGATCGATGAATGTCATGCCACTGGTTTTATTGGTGAAACTGGTCGTGGCACCCTAGAAGAAAAAGGTGTAATGGGTAGAATTGATATTATTACAGGGACACTTGGAAAGGCCTTAGGCGGCGCTATGGGAGGATACACCACTGGAAAAAAAGAAATCATTGAAGTGCTCAGGCAAAAATCAAGGCCATATTTATTCTCAAACTCTTTAGCTCCAGCAATTGTAGGTGGCTCTATTAAGGTGTTCGACATGTTAGCAAATGACACCTCCTTACGAGACCAATTAGAGAAGAACACCAACTACTTTAAAAAAGGAATGAAGGAAGCAGGGTTTGATATAATTGATGGAGATTCGGCGATTGTTCCCGTTATGCTTTATGACGCGAAACTTTCTCAAACAATGGCAGACCTATTATTAATTGAAGGAATATATGTTATAGGATTCTTTTTTCCTGTTGTACCAAAAGGAAAGGCTAGAATAAGAGTCCAACTGTCTGCGGCGCATTCCATAGGAAATCTTGATAAAGCGATTAATGCTTTTATCAAAGTAGGTAAGAAGCTAGGTATAATTGGCGCATAGGAAGATATTTTTGCGTGTGAATACGTTGATATTAATAAAAAATTTAATAGATTTGCTTTTGTTTATAAGTTTTAACAACATACTTTTGCTTATAATTAACACTTAAAAAAATTAAACAATCGAATATGAAACATTTTAACAGTATTTTAGTTGCTGCACTAATCATCTTATCCGCTGGTGTGGTGAACGCCCAAGACGCAGATAATCCTTGGGCCATCGAAGTAGGCGTGAACGCTGTTGACGTTTTCCCAGTTGGGCTTAAAGACGGACAAATCGAATCTGATGACACAAGAGGTAATTATTTTGATGAGTACTTTAATTTTGGTGATCACTATAACATAATCCCCTCAGTTTCAAAAATATCTGTAGGTCATTACGTAGGTAGTGGGTTTGTATTTGCTGCTGTAGGTACAATAAACAGAATTGATAAAATAGGAAATACAAAAGTAGACGACTGGACTTATTATGGTGTTGATGGAGAAGTTAAATACAGTTTTAGAAGCCTCTTAGGAGATAAATGGTTCGATCCTTCTGTTGGTCTTGGTGGAGGTTACTCTTGGATTAATTCGAAAGGTTATGGAACAGCTAATGGTCTTGTTGCTCTTAGATTTTGGGTAGCTGAGAACCTAGCTCTTAGTGTACAATCAACTTACAAACATTCTTTTGATGATAATCGTGTACCAAAACACTTCCAACATTCTGCTGGATTAGTGTTTAAGTTTGGTGGATTAGATACTGATGGTGATGGAATCTTTGATAAAGACGATGCTTGTGTAGATGTTCCTGGTTTGCCAGAATTCAACGGTTGTCCTGATACAGACGGTGATGGTATAGAAGATAGAAATGATGCTTGTCCAGATGTTGCTGGTTTGCCAGAATACAATGGTTGTCCAGATACTGATAGTGATGGAATCATTGATGGTCAAGATGGTTGTCCTTTAGAAGCTGGTCCAAAATCAAACAACGGTTGCCCAATATTAGATGCAGACGGTGATGGTGTTATGGATCCAGATGACAAATGTGTTGATGTTGCTGGTCCTGCAGCAAACAATGGTTGTCCTTGGCCTGATACAGATGGAGATAGTGTTCCAGATAAAGATGATCTTTGTCCAGATGTTCCCGGTACTGTAGCGAACAAAGGATGTCCTGAAATTACTATTGAAGTTCAAAATGCTTTGAAAGCTTATGCGAAAACAATTTTATTCGACACAAGCAAAACTACACTTAAGCCTGCTTCTTTAGAAGTTCTTAACAATGCAGCCGCCATCCTTAATCAATATCCAATATCTACATTCTATGTTGATGGATATACTGATAGCGTAGGTAGAGAGGCATCGAATCAAACTCTTTCTGAAGGTAGAGCTGCTTCTGTTGTTTCTTACTTAATTTCAAAAGGAGTTGCCTCTAACAGATTAGAATCAAGAGGATTTGGTGAAGCTAATCCACTCGAATCTAATATGACACGTGCAGGTAGAACAACGAACCGAAGAGTTGAGATCCTATTGAAAAAGTAGTGATATAATAATATTCTAGATATTTATAAAAACACCTCTCGATAACGGAGGTGTTTTTTATTTTTACAGAATGAAAACATTTCTTGAAGAAACGATACTTACTATCAAGGAGGAACATTCTGACTTAGCTGCACTTACACTTATTCTTCCAAGTAAACGTGCTGGTGGGTTTTTAAAGAATTATCTTCGACAAACAGCCAATAAAACTTCATTTGCTCCAACTATTATTAGTATCGAAGAATTCATCGAAGAACTTTCCGACCTAAAAATTATTGACACTACAGAGCTTTTATTTAAAAGTTACAATGTATATCTAACAACTAATCCTGATCAGGAAAAAGATGATTTTGAAACTTATACTTCCTGGGCCACAACGATTATCGGAGACTTTAATGAAATCGATCGCTATTTAATTGATCCAGGACCTTTCTTCAATTATTTAAGTAGTATACAAGATGTCAATCATTGGAATGTTAGCAATGAGAAAACCCCTCTTGTGGAAAACTATCTAAAATTTTGGAATAGTCTTAATGAATTCTACGAACGACTTAAAACGAGTTTGTTAATGGAGGGCTTAGGTTACCAGGGATTGGTCTATAGAAAAGCTTCTGAAGACATTGAACACTATATAAATAATGAGCCCAATAAAAAACATGTTTTTATTGGATTTAATGCCCTTAATAATGCCGAGCAGTCCATATTTCAAGAGTTATTAGAACATTCAAACACGAGCATTTATTGGGATATAGAGGCCTACCTATTTGATGATAATAAACACAGTGCATCCTATTTCCTAAATAAATATATAAGTGACTGGAAATACTATCAAGCAAATCCTCCGAATAAGTTTGGAAATTATTATCAAGAAGAAAAACAGTTTCAGTTCGTAGAAGTTCAAAAAAATGTCGGTCAGGCAAAATATGTTGGCGAACTACTTTCCAAGTACTCTAGTGATAAATTAAACAAAACAGCGATTGTTTTAGCCGATGAAAAATTATTAATCCCTATTATTAATTCTTTACCCACTAATATTGGTTCTGTTAATATAACTATGGGAGTTCCCATAAGTACCTTTCAACTCACTACGTTTTTCGAACTATTATTAGCGTCACATTTATATCCGAAACCTTCCTTATATTACAAAGATGTTCTGTCTATATTAAATCAACCAGCAGCAACTCTTTTGATTCCGGACACTAATAAAATTATCGGAGCAATAAATTCTCAGAACATATCCCATCTCACTTTAGAATCACTCCATTCGTTTTCAGAACCAGAATATAGACAGTTGATCGAGGAAATTTTCGGCAATTGGCAAAACGATAGTACCATAGCAATTAGCAATTGTTTACACCTTCTGGAGTTAATCGGCACCAAATTAGTCGACAACCCAATAGAACATTCAGTATCAATAGAATTATATCAAATTTTTTCAAAGATAAGTTCCTTAGACACTTCCTTTTCATACTTGAATAGTATCAAAACCGTATCTAGTATATTTTCAGAAATATCAGCAAGTACCTCACTTGATTTTAAGGGAGATGCCTATAACGGTCTCCAAATTATGGGAATTTTGGAAACCAGGGTCTTAGACTTTGAAAACGTCATTATTACCTCCGTGAATGAAGGAGTTTTACCGGCAGGCAAATCAAATACATCTTTCATTACCCACGATTTAAAACATCAATTTGGTTTACCTAAGTACACAGAAAAAGACGCAATCTATACGTATCACTTTTATCATTTATTACACAGATCAAAAAGCATAACACTACTCTATAATAACCAGAGTGACGGAATTAATGCAAGTGAAAAAAGTCGATTTATCTATCAGCTTGAAATAGAAAAGCATCCTAACCACTCCATTGATAAAATTATTCTAGCTCCACAGATTAAGATTGAAAATAAAGAGGCAAAGTCTATTTCCAAAACTGAAAATGTTATGGCTCGGCTTAAGGAAATCTCTAAAAAGGGGTTTTCTCCATCAGCTTTAAGTTCTTACGTTCGCAACCCAATTGATTTCTATTTTCAGAAAATATTAAAGGTAAGCGAGTTTGAAGAGGTAGAGGAGATGGTCGCTGCGAATACATTGGGAACAATAGTTCATGATACTTTAGAGGCTTTTTACAAACCCCTTGAATCGTCAACTTTATCATTAGAAATCCTATCAAGTTTAAAAAAGCGCATTCACACTGAAGTAAAAAAACAATTTGAAATTACTTTCAAAAAAGGCACTATTGATAAAGGTCAGAACCTAATTATTTTTGAAGTTGCCAAGCGCTATATTTCTAATTTTATCAATTTTGAGATTGCTGAAATAAAAGCTGGAAACACTATTAAAATTATTCAAATTGAAGCTACTCTCGAAGTCCCAATCCAAATTTCCGAACTTGATTTTCCTGTCAAGATCGGCGGTAAAGTTGATCGTGTTGATGAATACAACGGCCATATACGAATCATCGATTATAAAACGGGGAATGTAGAGCAAAGTGACCTTGCTATAAGTAATTGGGCCTTAATTACTACAGACTATAGATACAGTAAGGCAATGCAAGTTCTTATGTATGTTTTAATGATAAATCAACAAAATAAGGTGGAGCAAGTAGAAGCAGGAATTATCTCCTTTAAAAACCTTAAGAATGGATTTCTAAAATTCTCTTCCAAAACAGAAGAAAATATAGGTAAGAAACTCCCCTTTGTAACACAAGAAACTCTTGCCTCTTTTATAATCGAACTAAAAAGATTGATTCTGGAAATTTGTAATTCTGAAATTCCGTTTAACGAAAAAGAAATTAACTAATGATTATCAAAAAGAACAACACTCTCTTATCTGAAGCAAAAAAACCTATTGTCTATGACGTTTATTTTAAACCTTCTTCCGCCCCAAAACCTATTGTTATTTTTGCTCATGGATATAAGGGTTTTAAAGACTGGGGAGCTTGGGAATTAGTTGCTGAAAGTTTCGCGAAGGCTGGATTCATTTTTCTAAAATTTAATTTTTCACATAACGGTGGTACTACAGACCAACCAATTGATTTCCCTGATCTAGAGGCTTTCGCTAATAATAATTATAGTATTGAATTGGATGATCTGAATCGGGTAGTTGATTATATCACTTCGGAAAATCGTTTTTCTAAAGAAATTAATTCGGAAAAGATAAATCTAATCGGGCATAGTCGTGGTGGTGGAATCGTTATGGTTCAGGCAGAAGAAGATGTAAGAATTAGTTCAGTAACTACATGGGCAGGTGTTTCCGACTTTAAGGCTCGCTTTCAAGAGGGGACGAAAGAATTTGACAGTTGGCTCACATCTGGAGTTACCCATATAGAAAATAGTCGCACTAAGCAGCAGTTGCCACATTATTTACAATTTTTCTTAGACTTTCAGGAAAATGAACATCGCCTTACTATCAAGCGTGCCGTATTGAACTTATCCAAACCTCAGCTAATAATTCATGGTAGGGCCGATATTACGGTCTCTATCAATGAGGCTATTGACATCAATAAGTGGAATCCAGCGAGTAAACTAGAAATTATTAATGAAGCCGATCACGTATTCGGCTCCAAACATCCATGGAGAGAAAAACAGCTTCCGCAAAATTTACAGCAAGCCGTAGACTTCACACTTACGTTTTTAAATAGATTATAAAATATGTAATCATCAGTCCGACGTCAATCGTCGTCCTTTTAAGCGCACCTCAATTTTACGTTTTATCACAGTAAGCCTTTTCATAAGATCCATAACTTTAGGATCTTTATTGACTTTGTAAAGTTCATTTAAGCTAAGAATGAGTTCTTTAACCTCTCTGGAAGCTACAATTCTATCACTCGTATTTTGAAAGGAAAGCTTTCTTTGCTCAAACTCCAGAGCCTTATCTAAAATTTCCATTAATTTTTCTGTTTAATGTATTCGATTAAAATTATGTAAATATATTCACATAATTATGCCTATTTCAATAAATTTCATTGCAAATATCAAATATTATATCATATGTGCTATTAATTATCAAAAAAAATCTAAATAATTATATGATTATTTAAAAAAATAATGAACAAACTAACAAAAAAAAAAACGGGAAAGGACAATCATTAACAAACCCTTATGAGGTTGAATCAAATTATCCTATAAATATCTCATTATATTATTTTAAAAAATAAACTCGGCTAATATTACTACGAATAAAAAAAACCTGCACTTTCCTAAGGATTTTCTACTTGATGTGGAGAATATCGGAGTCCCTTCGTCTTACGCTTAGTATAAACTTCTCCCCCTCACTTTTTTTTACAAAAAAAGCAACGCTTTCGCGTTGCTCTTCTCCGGTGGAGAATATCGGAGTCGAACCGATGACCTCTTGGCTGCCAGCCAAACGCTCTAGCCAACTGAGCTAATCCCCCAGAAATGCGAAAATAATAAAAACTTTATTTCTGCCCTCTTAAAATGAGCAAAGGTTTACTTGTGTGAAACTCTTTCTTCAAAATGGAATTCTTTTCCCATAGTTTCTTAAAGAATCCTCTTTTTCGGCGTAGAACACACAATATATCAGGATTGTGTGACTGAAAATGCTCCAAAACACCTTGAAAAATAGTTGTATTCTCAGATTCTGTTACAACAGAATTAAGCGAAAGAAGTTCCTTGCTCATTGGAGTATTGTCGCCGACTGTATCAGGCGTTTTAACATGTAACAAGTTTATCGTGGAGTTAAATATTCTGGCTATATCCTTTAAAGGTTCTAACATGTCATCCTTTTCAAAATAACCTCGCTTCAAAGCAAGTAAAATTGTTTCCGGTTTCCTAAACAGGTAATTCTTTGGAACTATGAGCATAGGAATATCTGTTTGCTTCACGATTTTTCCAGTAACACTCCCCAAATATAATTTCGAGCTTTTATCCACACTTTGTGGAGATAAGATTATCAGATCAATATGTAGTTGCTTTGAAAGTCGATCAATAGCCTCAAATGGATCTCCCTTAATAGGTTTAGCTTTCACCTCTACCCCTCGAGTATCCACCTCTTTCATAATGTCGTCAAGCATATCTTCGCTGTCTTCCATCATCACTTGATTAACCTTCGTCAATCCCGCGACTTTAGAAAACTCCTTATAAACATTAACTAGATAGACCTTTCCACCTGTTAAGGTAGCAAAATTAACAGCGTATCGAAGACCGTTTGATCCGCCATCAACTGAACCTACAGGCACCAATATATTCTTCATAAAAGCGGTATCTTTAATTTTACGCAAAACTAGCTTATAAAAATGATTCGGATAGCAAAACTAGCAGAAATTGAGCGAATTATAGAAATTACTCGCGCCTGTACCAATAAGATGGTCTCGGAAGGTGTTTTTCAATGGAACAATTTCTATCCAAATAAAGATGCCTTTCAAAATGATGTGGTGCGAAATGAGCTATATGTCTTATTATTGGAAAGTTGTATAATAGGCTGTATAGTAATTTCTTCGGAAAAAGACCCAGAATACTCTGACATCGATTGGCTAACAAAAGACAGTACTCATTATTATATTCATCGCCTTGCCATACATCCGGATTTTCAGAAAATGGGGTTCGCTAAAAAACTAATGGATTTTGCAGAAGCGTTAGCGAGAAAAAATAAAATAACATCGGTTAGATTAGACACTTTCAGTCAAAATAATCGAAACCAAAAATTCTATGAAACCCGAGGTTATAATCGGTTAGGTAATATTTTCTTTCCAAGTCAAAGCAAACATCCTTTTTATTGTTACGAAAAGTTGTTTTAAAATTCGAAGCATTCAATTCATTGTATCGAAATCCAGATTAACTAAATTTGCATTTTCAATATGCAAAAAACCGATATCTCCTTTAAACGAATTCAACAACTCGCAATTCCCGCTATTATTTCGGGAATAGCAGAGCCAGTTTTATCGAGTACCGATGCTGCTGTAGTTGGCAACATGTCCGAATTCGGAACAGAATCTTTAGCAGCAGTAGGAATCGTAGGCGCTTTTCTATCAATGCTCATTTGGATTCTAGGGCAGACTAGGTCCGCAATTTCATCAATCGTTTCTCAAAATTTAGGGGCTGGGAATTTAGATAAACTAGGCAATTTTCCTGCCCAGGCAATTTATTTTAATATAGGCCTTAGCATCATTGTCTTAATTTCGACCTATTTTTTTGTCGATGAAATATTTAGGCTCTTAAACGCCGATGGGATTATCCTTCAATTCAGTTTAGATTATTATTATATCCGCGTTTGGGGTTTCCCTCTCACGCTATTCACATTTGCAGTTTTTGGATTGTTCCGAGGGCTACAAAACACATTCTGGCCAATGATTATTGCGGCAATTGGCGCAGTTGTCAATATAGGCTTAGATATTGCCCTTGTCTATGGAGTTGACTCTTATGTTCCTGCAATGGGAGTGAAAGGTGCTGCATGGGCGAGCCTTGTTGCACAGGCTATTATGGCAGTCCTGGCACTTATAATTCTTCTAAAAAAAACTGACTTATCGCTGCGCTTGCGCTTTCCATTTCATCCGGAAATAAAAAGATTGGTTGTTATGAGTTTCAATCTGTTTATTCGTTCAATAGCACTAAACGCAGCTTTAATACTTGCTGTAAAAGAAGCCGCGGGTCTCGGAAAAGAATACATTGCCGCTCACGCAATCGCCATAAATATTTGGTTGTTTTCAGCATTTTTTCTTGATGGATATGGGGCTGCGGGCAATGCATTAGGCGGAAGGCTTCTAGGAGAAAAGAATTTTAGTTCTTTATGGAAATTAACCAAGAAAATCAACTTTTATAATCTAGGTGTCGCTTCACTCCTTCTATTACTTGGAATGATTTTTTACAACCCTCTGGGAGTTCTTTTTAACAAAGATCCCGATGTACTATCGATATTTTATGGAATGTTTTTCATGGTCTTGATAAGCCAGCCTCTAAACGCACTAGCATTTACTTTGGACGCTATCTTTAAAGGTATAGGAGAAATGGGGTATCTGAGAAATGTATTACTTGGGGCTACCTTTTTTGGCTTTATCCCAGTTCTTTATTTCGCAAAATACATGAATTGGGGACTTATAGGCATTTGGGCGGCTATTCTGGTGTGGATCGCATTTAGAGCTGTTGCACTTATAGTGAAGTTCAAGAATAAGTACTATCCTTTAGCAACTTAATTATTGACGTTTCAGAATTTGATTGTCCGACAAATAGTTATAACAAATATATCTCGTTCTTTTTAGAGCTTCCAAAATAGTAGTATTTTTATATTCTGAAAGTTATTTTCTATGGATATTTTACAGTTTTTAAGTGGAAACGGACTCTTTTTGCTTCTAGGAATACTACTAGTTGTTGTTGTGATTTATAATAAAATAAAAAGAAGAAAATGAGTAATATTCGAATTACCAAGAAATTTTCATTCGAAACAGGGCATGCCCTTTACGGTTATGATGGTAAATGTCGGAACGTACACGGACATAGTTATAAACTATCGGTAACAGTTATAGGTAACCCAATTTCTGATTCTTCCCATGTTAAGTTCGGAATGGTTATCGACTTTAGCGACTTAAAAAAAATTGTAAAAGAAGAGATCGTCGATGTCTTTGATCATGCCACTGTATTTAACAAAAATACGCCTCATGTTGAATTGGCAAAGGAATTAAGTGACCGAGGCCATAATGTGCTTTTAGTAAATTATCAACCCACAAGTGAAATGATGGTTATTGATTTTGCTGAAAAAATCAAAGTCCGTTTACCTTCCAGTATCAGACTACACGCCTTAAAGCTGCAAGAAACAGATAGTAGTTACGCAGAGTGGTTTGCTTCCGAAAATTAGCGGTTACTTTAATGCACGGGCTTTGTCGCAACCTATATATTATCTAAAAATAGCGCTCATATCAAGTCTATCTGTCTACAAAGCGACACTCAGCGTGAAAATTTCCATTTTTCCAACTATATTTACCCAATGCAAATTCCGAAGGGCAAAAAAATATACTTCTCCAGTGATAATCATTTAGGCGCTCCGACTCAGGCCGAGAGTCTCCCACGTGAAAAGAAGTTTGTAAAATGGTTAGATGAAATTAAAGAAGATGCCGCAGCTATTTTTTTACTGGGTGATCTTTTCGATTTTTGGTACGATTATAAAACAGTGGTTCCTAAAGGTTTTGTACGCGTTTTAGGAAAACTGGCAGAAATTAGTGATAGCGGAATTCCAATTCACTTTTTTGTTGGAAATCACGATTTGTGGATGCGGGACTATTTCGAAAAAGAGCTCAATATCCCTACTTACCGCGATATTAAAAAGTTCACGTTTAACGACAAAGTTTTTCTTCTTGGACACGGTGATGGTAAAGGCCCAGGTGACAAGGGTTACAAGCGTATGAAGAAGGTTTTTGTCAATCCCATCTTTAATTGGTTGTTCCGATGGTTTCACCCTGAATTAGGAATGCGTTTGGCACAATATCTTTCTGTGAAAAATAAGCTAATATCTGGTGATGACGACCACGTATACCTAGGCGAAGAAAACGAATGGTTAGCGATTTACGCCAAGAGAAAGTTAGAAACTCAGCACTATGACTATTTTGTTTTTGGGCATCGTCATCTACCTATGGAGATTAAAGTGGGAGAGAATTCAACCTACTTTAATTTAGGAGATTGGATTACCCACTATACTTACGGCGTTTTTGACGGAGAATCCTTCGAGTTAAAAAAATATGAAGCCTAAATTATAATTTATCCTGAATAAGAATATCACTGATAGCTCACGAAAATGATATATAAAAATTTTAGAGCATCTCAGAAAACATTTCAATCTGTTGATGGAGCCTTGAAATATATAGATATTGGTAGTGGCGAAGTGCTATTACTCTTACACGGTGTTCCCACTTCTGGATGGCTCTATAGGAACATGATAGACGATTTGGCTAAAAACTATCGCGTAATCGTACCAGATATGTTGGGTTATGGGAGTAGTGATTCTCCTAAAGGATACGAGATTTATTCCGAAGATAGGCACGCCCAGCGTCTTTTAGATTTAATGGATTTCATAAATATTCGCAATTGGACTCATGTTATGCATGATGCAGGTGGCCTATGGACATGGACACTTTTCAGAAAACAACCTGAACGTATTAAGAGGCTGGTAATTTTAAATACAATTATTTATAAGGAAGGCTTCAAACCACCAATGCGTTTTCGTCAAGGTATTATAGCTCAAATTTTTATGTGGAGTTACCGGAACGGCATTACAACAAATTTGATGCTTAAAGGGCTCTTTAAGTCGGGAATGATAACTAATACTTTAAGTAAGACAGACATTGAAGGCTATAGAAAGCCATTGTTGGAGGGGAAAACAAATGGAATCTATTATTTTTTCACCCAAACCTGTAATTCACTAACTGACTTCCGACAGACAATTCAGAAAATAAACGTCCCTGTTAAAGTAATTTGGGGACAACACGATGCCTTTTTAAAATGGGATCCGCAAAGCGAAGACGTTATTGCCGATTTAGGCTTAACTCCAAATAAAATCCATCTTTTAAACGCTAAACATTTTATTCAAGAGGAAAAACCTTCAGAGATTGTACAATTAATTTTGGCGTTTATAAATTAGGCTGTTATATCCTTTAAGCGAAGCTGTAAACTAACATTTCCCTGCCATTGGTTTTCGTCAATAACATAAGCTGCTTTAAAAGGTTGGCCCTCACAAGCAACATCCTTTTTTTCGCCCAAACCAAAACCTATAGCTGTAAATTGGGGCGACTTGTGCTGCTTCACCGTGAGTCGCAAATGCGTTTTATCATCACCAACACATTTTCCCCAACCTGTATCTTTCAGGTTTTGGGTCATAAAAACAGGGGTCATATTTCCTGGGCCAAAAGGAGCAAATTGTTTTAAAACTCGATAGAATTTCGGTGTAATTTCGTTCAAATCTAGTTCTGTATTAATTTTAATCTCAGGTACTAGAAGCTTTGGATCGATCGTTTCTGAAACCACCTTTTCAAACTTGGCTTTAAATTTTTCATAATCTTTTTCAAGAAGTGTAAGCCCCGCCGCGTACATATGGCCCCCGAACTGTTCAATATATTCGGAGCATGCCTCAAGGGCATTGTAAACATCAAATCCTTTTACCGATCTTGCAGAAGCCGCTAATTTATCACCGCTTTTAGTAAAAACTAAGGTTG
>JBLHIC010000021.1:0-31477 GCA_047614245.1 Flavobacteriaceae bacterium | reverse complement strand
ATACGATGATAAACGGAAGATTGGTTCGTTATGATGAAGAAGGAAACGATTGGTCTTTTGGTTCGGTAGATTTAAGAGACGCTTTTTTTAATCCATTAATCGTCAAAAATGAAGGAGGGATAGAGCCTTTTTTTAGAGGATTAGCTGCACAAGAACATCAATTGGTAGATCCGTTGATTATGGATGATGTGCGTAATTTTCTATTTGGACCTCCTGGTGCCGGGGGTATTGATTTATTGTCAATTAATTTTGCAAGAGCCAGGGAAAGAGGAGTACCGGATTATAATACGATCAGAGAAGGTTTGTTTTTAGAACCTCATGCAGATTTTGCCAGTTTGACGTCCGACCCAGTCCTTAGCGCTGCTTTGGAGAGTGTTTATACAGATATAAACGACGTAGACCCTTGGATCGGATTTATGAGCGAGG
Source organism: Flavobacteriaceae bacterium (assembly GCA_047614245.1). Taxonomy (GTDB): domain Bacteria; phylum Bacteroidota; class Bacteroidia; order Flavobacteriales; family Flavobacteriaceae; genus Ulvibacter. The sequence goes on along the minus strand of JBLHIC010000021.1, from coordinate 31,051 downwards.
ATCACTTTGCCAATTCTATTATTGGCGAAGGTCTCGATGCAATCTTAAAAATGCAATTTGGCTTTTTAAGGGATGGAGATCGATACTATTATGAGAATGACTCAGCATTTACAACAGACGAAATAACAGAGATTAAAAGTACAACCTTATCAAAGATTCTTCTTAGAAATACTGAAATATTGACATTACAGGAAAATGTCTTTATTGCTGTTCCAAGAGGGAGTTTGGCAGTTGAATTATTTCCTTTTTCTGAAATAAAAAATATTAGCCTAAAAGCATATCCTAATCCGATTCAGAAATACTTTAATCTGATCATCGACACCCATAGGGCAGCCAATGCAACGCTGAGCATCTACGATTTAAATGGTAAATTAGTTAGTGCTGAAAAGATACAATTAGAGAAGGGTAAAAATGAATTAAATTTCGAACTTAGTGATCAACTAGCCAATGGCTTGTATGTTATATCACTAACTTCCGATACAGGCAACGGTCAATTAAAAGTAATTAAGCAATAGAGTCTAGCTAATAGTATTATTCAATTTCCGTATCAATAATAATCTGACTTTGTAATGTCCTATGCACAGGACATTTTGATGCAATGTCTTTAAGTCTCTGTTTTTGTTTTTCATCGAGATTTCCAACAAACCGTAACCGTTTAAAAATATGATCGAAATGTGATGGTTTTTCAACATCAATCATTAGGTCATCGCTATGTTTTTTTGAATAGGTAACGTAGGCGTATACCTCTTGCAAATCCCAATTCTTTCGCTCTGCATACAGTTTTAATGTCATTACAGTACAAGCAGCTAAGCCGGCGCTTAATAAATCGTATGGTGAAGGTCCAAAATCATCCCCTCCAATACTTGCCGGTTCATCTGCAATAAAGCTATGCTTTGATGTTTGAATTGATGTTGTAAAGTTGTCCTCTTTTAAATTTAAGTGGGCAACTAGCTGCTCTCCGTCTGTCGATAACATCTCATTATCTTGTAACTCAAAATAGCGCTCAACCCAAGCACCAATAATCCTTCCAACATAATTACTGTCTCTAGAGTTTGAAAGCAGATGATCTGCATTATCTAAACTAATAAAACTCTTTGGATGCTTTGCATTAAGATAAATCTCTCTTGCATTTTCTATACCAACTATAGTATCTGTTGGTGCGTGCATAACAAGAATAGGTTTGCGAAGTTTCTTAATTATCGCAGGTAAATCTGTTTTACTAAAATCGTTTACAAACTCTTCATTGATTTTAAAAGGTCTGCCTCCAATGTGCACTTCTACTTCGCCTTTCTCTTTAATCTCAGAGGCGTTATGCGAGAATAGATGCGTCACATGACCAACTGTTGAAGGCGCACCAATGGTAGCAACAGCTTTAATATTTTCTAACTTCGAAGCCGCCACTATTACAGCCGCACCTCCAAGAGAATGCCCAATTAACAGACCAGGTGCTTCATAATTCATTTTCATAAAATCATTAACAGCTAACAAATCATCAACATTAGCCGAGAAATAACTTTCTGCAAATTCTCCCTCGCTCCTTCCCAGACCTGTAAAATCAAACCGAACGACTCCAAATCCGAAATTTGTTAGTGCCCTTGTTATATTTCTAACCGCGCTTAGTGAACTTGAACACGAGAAGCAATGCGCAAAAATTGCATAGTAACTGGGTTTTTCATTAGCGGGCAATTCTAAATACGACTGTAATTTATACCCCTTTTTATTGATTATTTCCAGCTTGGTATTTTTCATGGATCGTAAATTTAATATATTGTATCAAGTAAATGGGAGACCTTAATAGTATCCGTTTCTTTTAAAAATTGGGCTAGTAATAGTTTCAGCTTTGGATCGATAAAGCTTTTACAAAAAGGCTTTTCGGGGTTTTTATAATAGTAATTTGTTATTTGCTCTCTAGATGGTTTGAATTCTGAAAAATCGATCACTTTGGTGATAAATAGTTTGCCTTTTTCTTCTCGAAATTGATCAATATCAAGAGATGCTTCTTTTTTCTGTTCTTCTGAAAATGTATAGACTGCAGACCTATATTTGAATCGCATAGAATGATCTGAAGTACTATTATGTGTCAGCAAATGAACTTCAATAAGTGTTCTTAACGATATCATTTCAGAATCAAAATGAACTATTACTGCTTCCGAAAAAGTATCGTTTATATCTTCAGAAGAAGCATATCCTTGTTCTACCTTACTCACGCCTAGTAGCGACTGAAATACTGCCTCTGTGCACCAATGACATCCGCCGCCAAATACTATTTTAGCTTCGGTCTTCAATTTTCATAGAGTCAGAATTAATACAGTAACGCAATCCACTTGGTTCCGGACCGTCGGGAAATACATGACCTAAATGAGCATCACAAGTGTTACACATAACCTCAATTCTAACCATCCCAAATGAAACATCTTTAAAGTACTTAATAGCATTTTTTAGAATAGGTTGGGTGAAACTTGGCCAACCACTGCCAGATTCAAATTTAATAGTGGAATCAAACAATGGAGCACTGCAACATACACAATTGTACTGCCCTTCGTCATAAATACTGCATAGTGCTCCACTGTGAGCGGCTTCAGTACCTTTCTGACGGGTTATTCTAAATTGTTCAGGAGTCAATTCTGACTTCCATTCTGCCTCTGATTTCTCAACACGACGATCGGGCTTGAGGTTTCCTCTTTCACTAAAATTAATTAATTCCTTCCAAGTTAGCATATGTAATTCCCTTCGATTTTAAATTTATTAATTGAAATTGTACTATACGGAGTAAAGTCGGACAAATTCGCCACTACTTACGCTTTCAATTATCTTCTAAGGGTAAAGATAAGTATGAATCTGAGCTAATCCAATTGGTTCCACTTAATTATAATTTTCAAAGCTTTTTTACTACTGTTTACATCGAGGCCAATAAGATATATTTCGGATTTAACTTAACGTCATTTAACCTTGTAAAGTGCTACATTAAATGCCTTTTACGGATGATACTTTCATCTAATAGAGTACTATTATTTTGTGCTAATATATTAAAAAACTTCAATCTTTATGCGTTCCTCATTACTACCAAAAAACTCCCTTGTTGTTTATACTGCCTGGTTTTGGATACCTCTTAAAGTTAAACGCATTCTAAAGATGAAAAATAGTTCACTCCTAAATAATGACGGGGTGATGTTTATATACATATGTCTTGACCTCCATTAATTGTACTAGTCCAGACTAAATGAGCTCCAATAGCCTTAGAGGATATTTTTTAACTATTTATTCTCCATCTAACTCCCCCTAAGTATCATCTGGAGCTTCTTAGTACTGATCCCTTAAACCTTGTGATAATAAATGAAAAGGCGCTAGTAGAAAAATACTGTTAAATGATAAAATAAATTTGTAATGCGTATTATAATTTTCTTGCAAGTAAGTTTTTATTTCAAAAGATATGGATTCCATAAAGGATACAATCTTCTTATTATCAGACTTAAGCGTTTATAGGAAATATCTATCCGGATCTACCTTTTATTCAATTTCCACAGTTTTATTAACTGCTTTAGAAACAAAATCATCATTAAACAATAATATAATTGTTATTTTTACACTTCAAAAAGGAAAAAATGCTCAAGAAATTATTGCTCGTTGGTTTTGTTATTTGTTATACTTCGTCTATTTATAGTCAGGATAGCATCATCAAAATTGTTGAAGAAAAAGTGTCAAATAGATTAATGCTCTATGCTCTTAATGAGACTGATATTGATTACGACGTGACGATCATTGTTGAAGGTGTAGGATTCAGGCAAAGCTCTGCCAAACCTAGGGTTACTCGTGTTCCTGCTACATCAAAAGTAAATATTGCCAGGCTGTCTTTAATAAAAGGAAAATTCCTTGACTATTCCTATAAACTAGTAGTTAATGATAGTTTATCTCGTCGCGCTTTAAGAAGACAAGCTAAATTGATAAAGGTCAAGCCCAAAAAGCAAATTACCGTTTACATTCCTGAAAACTGTATGAGCTGTGATAGTATTATGAAACCATTAAAAGATGGCAAGTATTTATTTACTAGTTACAGCCTTGGTGAAAAGCCTGAAATCAAAAAACAACTAGGTATGCCAATGTCTCAAATAGACTCGTTGCAAACACCTCTTTTTAGTCTTGCGGGTCTTATATATCCTAAAGTTAAAAATTACGACCAGTTATTAGAAAAACTATTAGAAGAATAGGTTTTCTGATATACTTTAGATTAGTTTCAATTATATAGTTATTACGAATTAAATTTGTCCAAATTAGGAGAAACTGAATCTAATAATAAATTAAGATTCAAATGTCGTATTAAATTAATTTGGTGTAATTACTTGCGCTTATTACGCTTATTGTAATTTTTATCTCCTCGTGTCTTAGGTTTTTTATATTTTTTTTCAATAATTCGACGATAAGACCCACCCAAATTTTCTTTTGAGTTTTTCTCACTCTTTTCATGAAAACTAGCGCCCCGTTCTTCAACTAATGAAGCCTTATGCGGATTGTTAATCTCTTTAACCTCAGGTTGTTCTTCTGGGGTTAGTCTTTTAGAGATTTCGATTTCTGAAGGAAACTCTACGAAGGGAATTTTATAATTCATTAGAGCTTCTATGTCTTCTTTCTTTTGCTGCTCTTTTTCAGTATAAAACAAAAGTGATCTTCCCTCCTGCTCTGCACGCCCAGTTCTTCCAATCCGATGCATATAATTTTCAGGATAAGGCGGAGTATCGAAGTTTACAACATGGGTTATTTTATCTAAATCCAGACCGCGGGCCATGACATCTGTAGCGACTAGAATTCGATTTTTCCCTTCATCAAACTGATTAATAGAACGTATTCTATAATTCTGGGTTTTATTGGAGTGAATTACACAACTTTCTTCCCCGTAATATTCTTCTAGGACTTCAAAGAGCCTGTCTGCACTTCTTTTATTTGAAACAAATATTAAAACTTTACTGAAAACTTCTCGGTCTTTTAACAGGTGAACCAACAAATTTACCTTAGTGTAAAAATTAGGTACACAATAAGATTGCTGACTAATATTATCCAGAGGTGTTCCACTCAAAGCCACCGAAACTTTCGTAGGCTTAATAAAGAAATCGTTAATTAATGCCTCGACATCTTCGGTCATCGTGGCAGAAAACATAATATTCTGACGTCTATCCGGAAGTAGGTCGAAGATATTAGTAAGCTGAAACCGAAATCCTAAATCCAGCATTACATCGACTTCGTCAATAACTAGTTTTCTTACAGTCTTTAATTGAATAACCCTACTTAAAGTTAAATCATAAAATCTACCAGGAGTGGCGACTATAATATCGCAACCTTCAGCCAACGCTTTACGCTGAGTATTGATATTTGTTCCACCATATACCCCAACCGTGCGTATGCCTAAATACTTTGAGAATTTTTCTATTTCCTCAACAACTTGAATAACCAATTCTCTTGTAGGTACTATAACCAAAACCCGGAGCACTGGCTCTTTTGAAAACTTTAAATCCTGAAGTATTGGCAGCATATATCCAAGGGTTTTACCCGTTCCTGTCTGAGCTATACCGACCATGTCTTTGCCGGAAAGCACAACTGAAAAAGCTTCAGTCTGAATAGGAGTCGGATTCTCAAATCCCAAATCTAGAATTGCATTTCGCAATGGATTGGATAATTTGAAATCTTCAAAAGTCTTCATGAATCATATTTTTGGCAAAGGTACGTTATTGAATCTAATCCTGACGCAAGCTTTTATTAATCTAATTTTTGATGTACATCAAGGTCTTCCTGAAGGTCCAGTTTTCTGAATGCGGGAGAAATGATACCCGTCGACACAACTGTTAAGATGGTCATAACACCTCCAAATACTACAGCTGTCACTGTCCCCATTAATTTTGCTGTAAGTCCACTCTCGAAGGCACCTAGCTCGTTAGATGAGCCTACAAAAATAGAATTCACCGAAGCTACCCTTCCTCGCATTGCATCTGGTGTACGTAATTGCAAAATAGTTTGACGTATCACCATCGATATCCCATCGGCAGCCCCACTTAAAAACAATGCAATTACCGATACCCAAAAAGAAGTAGAAATACCAAATACTATAATGCAAACACCAAATACAAAAATTGCACTTAGAAGTTTTAGTCCAGCGTTCTTTGTCAATGGAAAATGTGCAGATGTGAACATGATAATCAAGGCTCCTACAGCTGGTGCCGCCCGTAATACACCAAATCCCTGTGAACCAACGTGTAAAATATCTTGTGCATAAATTGGCAATAACGCTATCGCACCACCAAAGAGCACGGCAAACATATCTAGTGTGAGTGCTCCAAGAATAACTTTGGTACTCATTACGAATTTCACCCCTTCTTTCAAGCTGCGCATGATTGGTTCCCCAATATTAGGATTCAAAATTGGTTTTTTAGGAATCTGAGAAAGCGCAAGGAGTGCAATCACTGAAAATCCAACAACCAAAAACATGGAACTGTTGACCCCTATAAGATGAATAGCAAATCCGCCAACCGCTGGTCCGATAACAGCCCCCATTTGCCAAATTGAACTACTCCAAGTTGCTGCGTTGGGATACATCCTTTTAGGTACTAATAAAGAAAACAAGGAAAATATGGTCGGCCCTATAAACGCACGAACAATGCCTCCTAAGAAAACTAGGAGATAAATCATATATAAAATATAATCTTTTGATATCTGGGCAGTCACTTCTGACCAAGTGACGAAAAACAATCCTAAACTAATAATTGAAAAGCCAAGAATACATTTTACTAAAAGGCCTTTCTTTTCATTTTGATCAACAATATGTCCAGCAAAAAGAGCCATTGCAACTGCTGGAATAACCTCCATCAAACCTATAATACCCAGTGAAAAAGGATCCTTCGTTAAACTATATACTTCCCACTCAATAACTACAAATTGCATAGTCCATGCAAAAACCATTGAGAAGCGTACTAATAGAAAGACCCTAAACTCCTTGAAACGAAGTGCTGCATAAGGATCATTCTTTTTCATTCTAATATTAGTGCTCTTGAAATCGAATTATTCTTCGGGTGCATAACCGTAAATTTCTTCATAAACACGGTCAAAATTTTCACGGATATGGTTTCGAAGTTTTAGTCTATAGTCGTCCTTTAACCAAGAAACAAAATTATGCGTGCTTTTACTAATACATTTTGTGTATCGTTCGATTCGGAAGTCAATATCATCACCTAGCATCTTGGCTAAGCCAAGTGCATCGTAGACATCTTCACTATTTTCAGCACATATACGGCAATGTTGTTCAAGAGACCGCTCTAAAATCACTTTAGAGGTTTCACCATTGCGCACTGAATCAACATACGCCTTTTTAACATCAAAATAGACCTCCTTAGATTTCTTAAATTCGTTCCGCAATTCATCAGGCATTTCATACTTAAAGTAGCTCTCTAATTCGTCATCATCCATCAAATTATCCAAGTAAGCGGTAGGATATTTAAATATTCGCTGCCAGTCTAAATCCGCTCCCCAAGGCCCAAAACGATGGAAATTATTTCCAAGGTCAATGACATCAAATGAATTCTTATCTTTTAAAATCCTTGACCCACGCCCAATCATTTGATAATATAAGGTCAGTGATTTAGTTGCTCTATTAAGAATAATTGATTCAACCGTTGGTTCATCAAATCCTGTCGTTAATATACTTACAGAGGTTAAAATAGCATCTGGAGTAATTTTAAACCATTTAAGGATATGTTGCCTTTGCTTCTTAGTTGCTGTATTATCTAAATGCATAATAGGCAGGCCTGCATGCCTGAAAGCATCATAAACATATAGGGAAGTATTGATCCCATTATTAAAGATTAAGGTCTTTTTCCCTTTTGAGCGTTCCTGATATGCTTGTAATAATCTACTGAGCATATCTGTTCCCATGTATAAATCATCTGATGATTTTACAGTATAGTCACCATTAGCACCAACTTCTAGCGATGTTAACCCAACATTATAGGAGTACACATCCGCATTTGATAAAAACTCATTCTCTATTAAAGATTCTATAGTCTCCCCAACGATAAGCTCATCGTAATTATCATTCATTGGAAGCTTTATGTTAGAACTCAATGGAGTCGCTGTAACCCCAAGGATAAATGACTTTTCAAAGAACTTAAAAAGTTTCGTGAATGAGTTATAGTGTGCCTCATCAATTATAACAAGTCCAACATCAGAAATATCCAATCTATCTTCCTGAAGTCTATTGTTAAGTGTTTCGACCATTGCAACAAAACAAGTATAGTCGTTTTGATCATCAAGGTTGGCAGTACTGCTAATTACTTTATTATTTACATTGAATTCTGTTAGCATCGTAGATGTTTGCTTACATAATTCAATTCGGTGCGTTAACACTAAAACTTTCTTTTTATGATTTTTAAGGTACTGTCTTACAATTTCAGAAAAGATAACAGTCTTTCCCCCACCAGTAGGAAGTTGATACAGCAAGTGATAATCTTCTGGAGCATCGTCAAAGGCCGTAAAAATTTTATTTATGGCACCCTTTTGATAGCTATAAAGGTCCTTACCGCTTTTTCTTTCTTCCGTTGCTGATACTGATTCCATTTCTGACATTCAAACTTTTTAGACGTGCAAAGATAGGTCAAATAAGAGTTTTCATGACACTTTGATGATAAAAAAGTAAAACTATAATAAACAGATGATCAAAATGTCTATGATTAATAAGTTCAATCAAGTTGTATAATGAAATGAGTTAGCTCCAAATTATAGACTCATTTATGTTAAAAAAAAGCTGCTTCTCAAACTGGAATCACCCTATTAACTTCTACTCCATAATTATTCTTAATGAAATCGTTTAATTAATATTGATATGTTTCGCATTGAACAAACAACACAATATTCTGATAATAAGCTGAATATATATGCGTTTTTCGTCTGCAAGTTTTACGTACGTTGTCCTAAGTCGTTAAACATGTGTTAAAATACTACTTTGTTTTACATAGTACTGTAACATTTTCAAAATACTCTCGTCTATTAGATGTAAACCAAATAAAACTAAACATTATGAGAACACTAAATAACAATCACATTACAGAAAAAGTAAGCACTACAAAAGGTTACACTTGGAACCTAAAAAGACGTTACAGATAAATTCAATAATCAATACTGAAGATAATTCAGAATTCAAAACTAACAACTATGAGAACACTAAATAACAATCACATTACAGAAAAAGTAAGTACTACAAAAGGTTACACTTGGAACCTAAAAAGACGTTACAGATAAATTCAATAATCGATACTGAAGATAATTCAGAATCCAAAACTAACAACTATGAGAACATTAAATAACAATCACATCACAGAAAAGTCAAGTACCACAAAAGGTTACACTTGGAATCTAAAAAGACGTTATAGGTAATCGTCGCCAATTAATTAATCGATCCTGAAATTCAATCAGAATCAAAGGAAACCAACTATGAGAACATTAAATAACAATCAAATCACAGAAAAAGTAAGTGCAACTAAGGCTTATGCCTGGAACTTAAAAAGACGTTACAGATAATTATTGCACATTCAGACTAACTAAAACAATCATGAAAATATTCAGAGATATACAAAAAAGAAGGGAACAAGTATTCCAAAAACAGCACACTTTGTTGTTTGCAGCGGAAAACATCTTCAACAGACACGATCCTATGTTTATCTCTAACAAAAAGAACATATAGTAGTTACATCATCAATCAAAAATTGAAAGCCGATACTTAGGAAACTAATTATCGGCTTTTTAATTGAATAAGTCTCGATCTACTATTGAATTAGAATATTGCTATATTTGGGAAGCTAACCTAGAATCTAACTTTAAATGAAAAAATTAGAATATTCGCTGAAAAAAAAATTAATTTCCTTTATTTTCGATACTAAAATAGTCTTCATTTTATTTGTGGGGCTTCTATTAATAGCTTCTTGCAAAGAGGTAACAACAAATTTCACTGAAAATCAAATGATTGCAAAGGCGCAAAAAATACATGATAAAGTAATAACGCTTGACACGCATTGTGATATCAATATCAAGAATTTTACAGATTCCATCAATTACACTCAAGACCTAGAAAGTCAAATAACCTTACCCAAGATGAAAAAGGGCGGTTTGGACGTGGCTTGGTTTATTGTCTATACTGGGCAAGATTCCTTGACAGATGCAGGTTATGAAGCTGCCTTTGAGAACGCAATGGGCAAATTTGAAGCTATCCACAGGCTGACCGAAGAAATAGCACCAGATCAAATTGAATTAGCAACAACCTCCGAAGATGTGCGTCGCATATCAAAATCTGGAAAGAAGGTAGCCATGATAGGAATTGAAAATGGTTATCCTGTAGGACTAGATATAAAAAATGTTGAAAAATTCTATGACCTAGGCGGGAGGTATATGTCCTTAGCACATAATGGACATAGTCAATTAAGCGACAGCAATACAGGAGAGGAAGATGATGTCTGGCTGCATAATGGTTTAAGTGATTTGGGTAAGGAAGTAATTTCAGAAATGAACCGTGTTGGAATTATGATAGATGTTTCGCACCCGTCTAAAGAAGCAATGCGCCAAATGATTGAGCTAAGTAAAGCACCAATTATTGCATCTCATTCATCTGCTAGAGCACTATGTAATCACAGTCGTAATCTTGATGACGAACAATTAAGCTGGATGAAGGAAAATGGAGGCGTTGTACAGACAGTTGCTTTTAGAAGTTATCTAAATACAGAAAAAAATGAAGCTCGTTCTAAAGTCGAAACTCAAATTGGTAAAGAAATTATGGATTCTTTAGGCGGAACTTGGTATGAATGGAAGGAAGTAAAAGGGCTAACATCAGAAGAGAGAGAATCTTTTTATATGAATTATGAAGTGATGGAAAGAGTTAGAACGGAAAAGTTGAAATTGGTAGAGGGCATCCCTCCTGCTGTTAATGTATCAGATTTTGTAGATCACATTGATTATTTAATTGAAAAAATGGGAATCAACCACGTTGGTATTAGTAGTGATTTTGACGGTGGCGGTGGAATTGAAGGTTGGAATGATGCCTCGGAAACATTTAATGTAACATTAGAATTGGTGAAAAGAGGTTATTCCGAAGAAGAAATCGAAAAGCTTTGGAGTGGAAATTTATTGAGAGTGCTTGATGAAGTTGAAGAAATCGCAAAAGAGGTCGCTCTAAATTAAAGAAAAACCTCTTTAAACTGAATTCCTAATACTTTACGAAGTTCATTAATACGGTTCATTTCACCTGGAATAATTAGTGCTAAAGAAACCCCAGTCTTCCCTGCCCTAGCAGTTCTCCCACTACGATGCGTATAATAGTCGTTTTGTTCAGGTAACTGATGATGGATCACATAAGCAAGATTATTAACGTCGATTCCACGCGCGGCAACATCCGTACAAACTAAGGTTTGAAGGTTGGATTTTTTAAATGCCCTCATTACCTTTTCTCTGTCTCTTTGCTGCATATCTCCTTCTAAGGCTTCTACTGAAAATCCTCTTGACTTTAATTCCGTAACAAGATTCTGGGTCCCCGCTTTGGTTCTACAAAAAATGATTCCTCGTTCAGTTCCTCTGCTTTCAAGTAATTTCCCTAGAAGATTCACTTTTTCCTTGATGCTAGTATTGATATACTGATGCGTAATATTCTCATTTACCAGCGCATTCTTATTAACTTCAACTCTAGCAGCATCGACCGCCATATACTTCTTGACAATTTTTTTAATTTCCTCGGGCATCGTGGCCGAAAATAACCAAGTAATACGGCTTCCTTCGGTATATTTTAGAATTCGATTTAGGTCTTGCTTAAAACCCATGCTCAACATTTCATCAGCTTCATCCAATACTAAGGTGGTAATGTGTTTAATGTTGATATCACCTCTTTCAATTAAATCAATGAGCCTACCAGGCGTAGCAACTACGATATGTGTCGGCCGTTTCAAAGCATTTATTTGCTTCTCAATTTTTTCACCTCCATATACACCTTCTGAAAAAATCCTGTCATCACAATATTTAGTGAACTTAAAGAGCTGTTTCTGAATTTGCTGAACTAGTTCGCGAGTTGGAGCTAGAATCAAAGTCTGAATCTCCTTCTTTGAAGTATCTATTTGCTGTAATAGCGGAAGTCCGAAAGCTGCTGTTTTACCAGTCCCGGTCTGTGCTAAACCAATTAAATCTGTTTTGGAATGTAAAAGTATTGGAATGGCAATCTCTTGAATTTCCGTAGGAGTTTTAATTCCTAATTCATTCAATCCCTTAATGAAGTCCTTCCGAACTCCCAATTCTAAAAATGTAGACATTAGGTCTTACTATATTTTTTTAACTCGAACAGCGTTCAATCCTTTTTGTCCTCTTTCAAGTTCAAAACTCACTTTATCTCCTTCTGCAATATCTTCAGTAGTACCGCTTACGTGTACAAAATAACGTTCAGAATCCAAAGCATCGATAATAAAACCAAAGCCTTTAGAACCATCATAAAAATCAACTTTCCCTTGATGTACAGGATCTATTGCCTCAGCAGGTGCCCTTTTTGGCACTCCTATCTCAATGCTTTCAGCATCAACTTTAACTTTCTGAGAAGGGTCAGGTGGAGTGTCGGTAAACCGTCCAAATTCATCTACATAAACAAGCATATTCTCAAGACCGCCACCTTTGGAGTTGGCTTTGCGTTCTATCGCTTTCTTTTTCTTGTCTTCTTGCTTTTTTAATCGCTTTTTCTCTCTTTCTTTTTTACCGTAGGTCTCTTGTGATCCTGCCATTCAATTTAAAATTTTAGTTAATAAGGCTGCAAAGGTAAGAATATTTAAGCAAGAATTTGTTTTTTAAATTTCACAATAAACTGAATTTAGTATTTTAGCCATTAAATTTCTGAAAACTATAGTTAATTAGTCATAAATGGAAACTATTCAACATAGACATTTTATACTTCATAAGCCCTATGGCTACATAAGTCAATTCATGAGTAATGACACTAAAAGCCATAAGAAAAAATTTCTGGGGGCATTATCAAACTTTCCGGAAGGCACTATGTCTATAGGCCGATTAGATGAGAAAAGCGAAGGCTTACTCTTGCTTACCACCGATGGTAAGATCAGTAACACCATTAATGGAAGCGCAATCGAAAAGGAGTATTATGCCCAGATCGACGGAATTATTTCTTCCGAAGCAATAGAAAAAATGACAAGGGGAGTTGAGATTGGGATTAATGGTAGAAAATATCTTACCAAACCATGCAAGGTTCAGAAAATTGAGAAACCCGACTTTCCTGATAGAACACAAAAAATTAGAGACGATCGTCACGGACCAACATCTTGGGTGTCCATTACACTTTCAGAAGGAAAATTTAGACAAGTGCGTAAGATGACTTCTGTAGTAGGTTTTCCAACACTAAGACTTATTAGGATACGAGTTGGAGAAATTTATTTAGACAGTCTCCTCTCAGGAGAATCACGGGAAGTGTCTATATTGCTTTAAATTTTTGCTTGATAGGTATATAAATCATAATACCTTCCCTCTAGTTTAATCAAGCTATCATGCGTTCCTCGCTCTACGATCTCCCCATTTTCTACGACCAAAATTTGATCGGCGTTTTTTATTGTACTCAATCGGTGTGCTATGACAATAGTAGTTCTATCTTTCACCAATGCAGCAAGACTTTTTTGAATTAACGCCTCACTTTCAGTATCCAAATTTGAAGTTGCTTCATCTAGAATGAGGATTTTTGGATTTGCCAAAACTGCCCTAGCAATAGCAATTCGTTGTCTTTGTCCTCCAGATAGTTTCACTCCGCGTTCTCCAATAAGTGTGTCAAGTCCTTCTTCAAAACGATCGGTGAATTCATCTACATATCCAGCCTTCACTGCATTTAGTAATTGTTCTTGGGAAGCGTTCGGTCTAGGGAATAATATGTTTTCTCTAATCGTACCTTCAAATAAAAACTCATCCTGTAATACAACTCCTAAATTTTCACGAAAACTATTCAATTTCACTTTTGAGATATCATTTCCGTCTATTGTTATAAGTCCGGAAACTGGGTTCAAGAAAGTAGCAGACAGACCTGCAATCGTAGATTTTCCCGACCCAGAACTCCCAACAAGGGCAGTAACAGAGCCTGAAGGAGCATTAAAACTTATATTATTTATCACTTCTTTTCCTTCAATATAAGCGAAGGAAACATCATTAAAGACAAGATCACCCTTTATATCATCGAGTTCAATGATACGGTTTTCAGGATCCTCTTCAGCCTCCATATTCATTAACTCTTCCGTTCTATCAAGCCCTGCAAGGGCTTCCGTTAACTGACTCCCAATATTGCTCATTTGAACGATTGGTGCTATCATAAACCCTAAAAGAAGCGTGAAGGAAATAAAATCACCTGTAGTTAAGGCGTCTTGCATTATATAATATCCGCCAATTCCCATAATACCTGTAGATGCTAATCCCAATAAAAAAGTCGCGGAACTTGTCATAAAAGCTGTTGCGGTAAGACTTTTTTTTACATTCTGAAATAGCTTGTCTACTCCTCTTTCAAAACTTTTGTTTTCTTGCTCTTCGGCATTAAAGCCTTTAATAACCCTCACTCCTGCTAAGGTTTCAGTTAATCTACCGGTAACTTCAGCATTTATTTTACCCCGTGCTCTAAAAATAGGTCGAATATATTTGAATGCTTTCAATGCAACCAAACCAAATATTGTCACAGGAACTAAAACGAACAACGTCATTGGAAGACTAATATTAATCAATATTATCAAAGAAATAACAGCGGTGATTGTTCCTCCTACCAACTGTACCAACCCTGTACCTATCAAATTACGCACACCTTCTACATCGCTCATTATTCTTGAAACTAATGCCCCCGATTTTGTATTATCAAAAAAACTGATAGGCAGTGATAGAATCTTTTTCTGCACCTGTGCACGTAATTCAGAAATCAAATATTGCGCTTGTACACTAAGAATTCTGGTTAAAAGAAAAGAAGTTATAGCCTGAATTAAGATTGCAAACCCAACAATAGTAAGTAAACTATATAATTGATCGAAATCTTTATTCGGAATTACCTCATCGAGCAAGGCCTTACTTTTCCATGGTAAAACTAGAGCAGACAAACGGCTAAATACAATAAGAATGAGTCCAATTAAAACAAGCTTCCTTTTAGGCCAAATAATGGTCCTAAAGGCTTTTGCCATACTAACTTTTGGTTTTTTATTTTCTTTATTGGATTCTTTATCTGCGAGATGCTGCATTCAATTTGTTGTTTGTATAATCTAAACTAATAGTTACAAAACTAGCCATAGTTTGAGTATAAAACTAGTTAAGATAAATACAAAATTTATCAAAAATCTAATCATCTTCTCCCAATTTAAAAAAATCATTAACTGGCTTACCAAACACCGCAGAAAGTTTAAGGGAAAGCACTGTTGAAGGCACATAACGATTAGATTCAATTGAATTAATTGTTTGCCTTGAAACTCCAATCTTACCTGCAAGATCCCCCTGAGTAAGATTAAGAATCGCTCGTTCAACTTTTAACGTATTCTTCATTATCCTCGCTTTTTTAGAATATAGAAGAACACTAGATATACGGTTAACATAAGCCATAAAATCTGAAAATCTCCTAGATCCTCAAAGGTGGCCCTTTCTGGCCTGAAAATCGAGAAGACAATCCAGTTTGCTACAGGCTGAAATAAAGTATATAAGACCCCAGCAAGAAAAGCAAACGAAAAAGATTGAGCCCTAAAATTTTGAACGCGTTCATCCTCTACTTGTTCTTTAGCCAATATTACAGTAAACAAGAAAGCCAGAACTACTTTCCTCAATATATCCTTCAATAATTCAAAGTCTCCGTCAAAAAGACTAGTCGACATAATCGCGATCAAAGATAGGATTGCTCCAACCCAACCAATTTTTTTCCAATAAGTAGGAAGTTTATAATTTAAAAGTTTTTGAGCCCTTCTTCGCTCGTGTTCTTGAATTGATTTTAAATTCATACTACTATAAATTGAGAATAGTTTATTTTACACTATGGAAAGCTTAGTTTCCTAAATGACAAATATACTTTACATTTTGTGATTAAACAAATTTATCCCAATCAATTAAAAGAAATCATTGTTTGAACACTACGATACTGGCTTTGTGTCCCGTAAGAAGGTTCCACTCGTGGGCGGAAACAAGCACACCTTGGTCGTCATAGACATGAAGTTCGGCTGTATTGGGACCCGAATCTCCTTGATTGAGTGCCATAAAGTCAATTTTATTTTCTCCAGGCTGCAAGGGGAGATCAAATCCGCGAAAACTGGCATCCAATGTAACCTGACTTCTAATAACATCTCCATTTACGAAAATTCTTATCACGTCACCATCTACAAATTCGTGATCCCGATACACTACATTTACAAAAGCTGCAGTAGTAAGAAAATCACCTAAATATTGATCTCTTCCATATTCCTCCTTGGCTTCTTTGTCCTTCGTAAAATATTTAGGCTTTTTGTCGGTCTTGTATTCTAATAGCCCGTCATCTTTACTCATATCGAAGCTTTCTTCATCGAGTTCTCCCAAAGGGCGAAGAGTATTGGGGTTTTTATTATCTGTGTTGGTAAATCGAGGTTTATTAATCGCCGGCAGCTCGTATCCAACTGGAGATTTCACATCATTATCAGTAGTATCGAACTTGACCGAATTATTTTTAGAGTTATCAAATTGAGCAACTATCGTTTCCGAAGCAAAAAACAGCAAACAACTAACGAAAAGTAATTTCTTCATCTTAATTTATTCTGATTGCAAGGGTTATAACAAGAATCAAACCAACTTGTTTTTATTCCTTTATTATTCTTCTAACGGCTTTTTCTCCGGCCGTATTCTCTATTTTTAGAAAATATATTCCGGATGTTAATGCCTCCAAACCTACAATGAAATAACCATTGTTAACGCTTTCTAATGAAAACTTTAACTTTCTTCCTTGCGCATCATACATAGTAATGGTCGCATTGTCTTCAGAAACTCCAAGAATTGAAAGATTCTTATCAAAAGGGTTTGGAAGAATTATTACTTCGGAAAGAGCTTCAGCTTCATTATTGTTTAATATCCCAGGATCGTAGTCGGAGATTTCAAAATCGTCGAAGTAAAATCCGTCACTTGGTATAAAATTATCTGTTTGCATCCAAAAACGGAATTGCACATCTGAAAACGATTGATAGGATGAAAGATCGATCGTTTCCATATACCAAGCTTCATTTAATTGAAAAGTCTCTAAGGTTTCCCAAGTGTTCCCCCCATCTATCGAGGCCTGAAACCTTACTAAATCGCCAGCTTCTATAGAGTATTTACAATTAAAAGACACCTGCGGGTTCAAGGTAGTTGTAAGATCGAAGCTTAGACCAAGTCTGAAAGAATTAGTAGTATTATTCACCGAATTACCCCCATTTGAGTCACCAAAGCACTTCAATCCACTATAGGAATCATCGTTAACGATACCCCAAGAAATTCCATTCCCTAATGAAAGCCAGGGCCCCACTCCGCTTTCAGCATCATCTGAAAACAAAATATCTTTTACACCAATATAAATAGTAATCACGGCTGTTTCATTTGGTGCGCCGTTTTGAATTGTAGTTATTGTTAAATCAAACGATGCCTCATTAAATGCTGGGTCAATGCTAATAATAAAGGGGCTGACACTATTACTTTCCCTTGTTCTTGGCAAAATATCTCCATAACCGTTTGCTGTCGGGACTTGAACTCTGGGGTCTGAAGCTGTTAAAACAACACTTGAGTTAATTGACGTAGCACCAACTCCAATATTTTTAACTTCTACAACCAGTTCGAAAGAAGATCCAGGGATTGCATCTCCTATTTGATAATGATCTTGCACATCTAGATAAGCCCCAGCAAGCCAAGATTGATAGAATAAAGGACGAACGTTCTCTGCAACTAAATCAAATATGGTACTTGGTTGTGGCCAGAATCCGCTCCCACCAATTTCCGGTGTCCAGCCGTAGATTCCTTCAGAATGAAAATAATCTCTTGTTGTTCCGCAGGAAGTGTAACCTAGCATTTGAAAAGTAACACCATAGGCGTAATCGGCTTCATTTAAAAAAGCAGAAGCCCATTCGGAATAAATTTCAAAATCTGGAGGTGACGTATTATATCCGTAAGGCATTAAGTAAACTCCAGCAGTCGAGTGAATTGAAAAACCAGTTTTTGGCTGAATGAGCGCTAAAAAATCCCTAACCCCTTCAGTTTCTGGTTCTGAAAAAGGCCCTGTACCATGATAGGTGTTAGTGCATGGGTCATTACTTGCGCAGGAAGAATCGTGAGCAAACTCGAACGAATAATTACGATTTAAATCAACACCTATACACCCACCTCCGCTAAGCTTCCTATTCTTTCGCCACAAACCTCCCCCATTCGGATTTGTTAATTCATTATACTTATAGCCATCTGGGTTTACTACAGGCACGAAGTAAAGTTCTCTATGATCCACCAAGAATTGAACAGCGGTATTGGTTGAATAATTTTCAAGCAGCCAAAACATAAAATTTATGTTTGTGGCCATAGATAGGGGCTCACGGGCGTGATGTAATCCATCGAAATAGGCGGTGGGTTCACCTTCATTGATCTCTGGGTTATCAGAAATTTTAACCATCCAGATGGGTCGGCCTTCAACTGAAGTGCCAATACTTGTTTTTGAAGTTATCAAATTCGGATAATTGGTTTTCATCTCGTCTAGCTTACTCTCTACTTCTTCAAAGGTGTAGAATCCACCCATAGATCCTAAGTCAAATCCATTCGCGGTATTCTCCGTCTTTTTTAGATTATTCATATTTGAATCATCCAAAACTCGCTGCTTCAGATAGTATTCAGTGAAGTTCGGAATCGTAACATCGAATGAAAATCCGTAAGATGTTAACTTCTGAAGTTCTTCCGAAGTAACATAAAATGAAATACTATTCTGTCCAACTCTTTTATAATGATCTATATCAAAATCTAAATCTACAAGTCGCTGAATTTCATTTACATTTTCAACATTTACAAGAACTTCGGAATAGACTGTTTCTTGGGCATGGACAAAATTGAAGCCAAAAAACAGTATAACAAAGAGGATGGTTTTATTATTGATATTCATATTTTTATTGATTGATTCATTCTTTATGTTCTCGGGGTACTATTTTAAACGGTGATAGAAATCAAAGATATGACTATATTAGGAACAATATCTTCAGATTTTCTAAGATCGATTGGAGACGCAAGATTTCCGTGTAGTATCTCCGTATTAGTTTTAAAAACATGCAAAACCAATTAAATCAAAAAAGTGGATTTTAAACTGAAAATTATTACCTGAAACATCAAAAAATCGAATTTTCAGAGGAAATTACACTTTTTTTTAGAAAAAACAGAAAAAATAGCGTTATGAATTAGGATTTGTTAAATCTAAGTATTATTATGCGACGCTGAAAAAAAAGAACCTAAATAAATCATATGAGACAACTTAAAATCACGAAACAAGTTACCAACAGAGAAACAAAATCTTTGAATAGTTATTTGCAAGATGTAAGTAAAATTGACCTTATAACTGCCGAAGAAGAAGTTGAATTAGCGCAACGTATTCGTGGAGGAGATCAAGAGGCTTTAGATAAACTTACGAAATCGAATTTACGATTTGTAATTTCTGTTGCAAAACAATATCAAAATCAAGGTCTTACCTTGTCAGATTTAATTAACGAAGGAAACGTTGGGCTGGTAAAAGCTGCAAGACGTTTTGATGAAACGAGAGGGTTTAAATTTATTTCTTACGCTGTATGGTGGATTCGACAATCGATTCTTCAAGCAATTTCTGAACAGTCTAGAGTCGTGAGGCTTCCTCTGAATAAGATTGGAGACATAAATAAAATACGAAAAGCTGCCATTCATTTGGAGCAGGTTCACGAACGTGTGCCTTCTGCTGCAGAAATTGCATTAGAAGTGGATATGTCAATAAGTAATGTGAAACAAGCATTGAAAAATTCAAGTAGAAGTTTATCAATGGACGCACCGTTTCAAGAAGGTGAAAATGAAAATAACCTTTATGACATTATGAGTTCTGGCGAATCTCCAAACCCCGACAAAGGGCTTTTGCAAGATTCCCTTAGAATTGAAATTGGTCGTGCTCTTGACACACTTTCGCCACGAGAGTCTGATGTAGTTAGACTTAGCTTTGGGTTAAGCGGACAACCAGCAATGTCACTTCAAGAAATTGGAGATACATTCGATTTAAGCCGTGAGCGTGTAAGACAAATTCGTGAAAAAGCAATTCGAAGATTAAGACAACAATCCAAGAGTCATATCCTTAAGAATTACTTAGGATAATACTAAAAATTTAATTAATCATAAAGAGGTCGTCTAAAAACAATTAGGCGACCTCTTTTATTATTTGTGATATATAGAACTAACCTTTGACATTAATACCTGTTTAACCTTATAATGTTCAACACCTAATTGGTTGGTGGCATCGTTGGTCTAACTTCTATTTTACTAGGAAGTGTTCTCGGATTCATTTTTAGCAGGTCGATAACCATCTCACCAATATCTTCACCTTGAATTTTCCAAGCATCGCTCTCTTTTGGCTCATTTCCATTGAAATAAGTAGAAACTGATCCCGGCATTATGGTACTTACTTTAACCCCGTGCTTCCGAAGATCTAACATTACCGCTTGGGAAAAACCTGTAAGTCCAAATTTACTAGCGTTATATGCCGCTCCACCTGCGAAAAAATTAGTCCCTGCCAAACTCGAAATACTAATATAATATCCTTTGTTTTTAATTAGCTCATCAACACTAGCCTTTAATGAGAAAAACGCCCCAGTTAGATTAGTGTCAATAGTTTCCTGCCATTTTTCGACTGTAAGATCTTCAATAGAAGCAAAATGTCCAACTCCGGCATTTGCAATTACAATATCTAATTGTCCGAACTCTTGAATAACTGCATTCACTACTTCCTGCTGACTTTCAAAACTTCGCACATCTGAAACAATTCCGATTGCATGAGCCAAATCACTGCCACTAGCGTTTAGCTGCTTGGCAGCATCTTTAGCACCTTCTTCCGTTCTTCCAGTAATTGCAACATATATACCTTGTTTCAAGAGACTTTCAGCAACAGCATACCCAATTCCCTTAGTGCCCCCAGTTATTAGAGCAACTTTAAATCTTAAACTTTTCATATAAATTTTTGTTTGCTCAAAGTTACAAACTAAGCTATCATTCAGGCAAAATATTATTAAATTTAGCCTATGAAATTTCGGTTTTTTACTTTTGTTTTCGTCTATTTTTGTTTTCCTTCGGAAATGATTTCTCAGAGCTCTTTGATTAATATGTCTTCAGTATCTTCCGAATTTTCATATGAAATTAGATATGCAACACCCAATAATTTTATAGGTGAAACACTTTACAAATGTGCCGTTTGCATGCTCCAACCCGAGGTGACTGAGGCCTTGCTAAAGGCTAACAGTTATTTTTATGAAAGAGGATATCGAATAAAACTATATGATTGTTACCGACCACTAGATGTGCAAAAGAAAATGTGGGCAAAGGTCCCAAGACCAACTTATGTTGCGAATCCTTACGAAAAGGGTTCTATTCACAACAAGGGTGCCGCCGTTGATATTACCCTTGAAACCCTCGAAGGGTGTTTTGTGGATATGGGAACTGATTATGATTTCTTTGGGATAGATGCCCATATTGACAACTATAATTTTTCAGAAAAAATTCTGTCAAATCGAAAACTATTGATAGAGGGTATGCGAATGTTTGGCTTTAATACCGTTAGAACAGAATGGTGGCACTTCAGTTATAAAAAAAATTGGTCCTACCCAACTCTAAACGTTTCGCTGCCTTGTGAAGACGAATAAGAATCTGATAAATTTTAGTTAAACAAGTTTCATACTATCTTGATAATGTATCTTTGTTACAAATTTTATATTTTGGAAAAAACTATAAAAACCTTTAAAATAATAAGCACTCTCGAGGCTATTTCGTTTTTATTGCTTCTGGGAATTGCGATGCCATTGAAATATATATGGGATCTCCCACAAATGGTTCAAACTGTTGGAATGGCGCATGGAGTTCTATTTCTGTTATATATAGCTGGTGCTGTGTATATTTCTCAAAAGTTAAATTGGACAATCAAGCAATTGGCTATTGCTATCTTCTGCTCAATATTACCGTTTGGCCCTTTTTATATTGAACGAAATTATTTATCATGAATTATAACTCTCTAGAATATTATTTCGATTGGTTTCACTCTTACTTTGTGAAACTTGGAATGGAAACTTCAGCTGCGTTATTGCTAAGTACCGTTATCAACTGCATCATTTTTATTATTGTAGTGACACTGTTAGACATTATAACAAGAAAAATAATTGTTCGATCTTTTAGAATTTTCAGTGACAAAACAAAAACCACTTTTGACAACTATTTGGTGAAGAGTAAGTTTCCGCGCCATGTTGCCCATTTTATCCCAGTAGTCTTAATCTTATATGTAGCTCCTATAATATTCGAATCTTACCATTACGTATCTCAGTTTTTAGTGAGAGCAACCGATGTCTACCTAATTGCACTTGCTGTATTTGTATTTAGAAGCCTTTTAAGAACTACCGAAAATTATTTGAAAACGATAGATAAGTTCAAGGATAAACCATTGCAAAGCTATATTCAAGTCCTAATGATTTTCGCTTGGGGTATTGCCACATTTTTTATAATCAATGAGCTAACGGGATACTCAATTGCTAGTTTAACAACCTTAGGAGCCACATCTGCTGCACTGCTACTAATTTTCAGGGATACTATTCTAGGCTTTGTAGCAAGTATTCAAATTTCTGTGAATGATATTGTGCGACTTGGAGATTGGATAACTTTTAGCAAATTTGGCGCAGATGGTGCAGTGATTGAAATCAACTTAGCCACTGTTAGAGTGCAGAACTTTGATAATACATTTACGACAATCCCAACATATAGTCTTATTTCAGATTCATTTCAGAATTGGAGAGGGATGCAAGAATCTCCTGGAAGACGTATTAAAAGATCAATTTTTATAAAACAGAGCTCTATTTCTTTTATGTCTGAAACTGAAATCAAAGCGCTCCAGAAAATAGAAAAAGTTAAGGACTATATAAATCATAGACAGAAAGATATTGACGCTTCAAATGCAGCGAATAATACCAATAAAGAGTTGCTTGTTAACGGTAGAAATCAGACCAATCTCGGTGTTTTCAGAAAATATATTGATGCATATTTACAGGATAATCCTGCGATTAATAAGGATATGTTTCTAATGGTGCGTCACCTCGCTCCTACAAATCAAGGTATTCCCATTGAAATCTACTGTTTCAGTAACGATAAAGAATGGGAAAACTATGAGCATATTCAAGCGAATATTTTTGATCACTTATTAGCAGCAGTTCCATATTTTAACCTCGAGATTTTCGAGCTACCTACTGGTCACGACCTTACTAATAATTCTTTTAAATAGTGAGTAAAGAGGATTAAAGTTAATCTTGTTAAAAATATTTAATAATTTTAATAAGATTGTAACAAAATCAATTCATTAGTGTCTTACTTTTACGTAAAACTTAAAATTAAACTATGAAAACGTTCAAACTCGTATTTATTGCACTTGTTTTATTTGCTGTTACTCCCATGACGGCCCAATCAGAAGATAGTGCTTCAAATTTCACAGCAGACCAAGTTATTGACAATTACTTTGAAAATACAGGAGGCATGGAAGCTTGGGGTAATCTTAAAGGAATGAAAATGATAGGCTCCGCAAATGCACAAGGAATGGAAATTCCTTTAGAAATATATCAGATGAAAGATGGTAAGCAATTACTTAAAATAAGTATTCAAGGTCAGGACATGACCCAATACGCTTTCGATGGTGAAGCAATGTGGACGACGAACTTTCAGACAATGTTACCTGAAAAAAGCGATGCAGAGTCAACGGATAACATGAAAAAACAATCAAAGGATTTTCCTTCTCCTTTCTTTAATTATGAACAAAAAGGATTTACCGTAGAACTAATAGGTAATGAAACTAAGGAAGGTACTGAGACATTTAAAATTAAATTAACCCAAAAGCCTATTATGGCAAACGGAATAGAAGTTCCGAATGTATCGTTCTATTACTTTGACGCAGAGAACTTTGTTCCTATAGTAGTTGAAACCGAAATGAGAGAAGGACCTATGAAAGGACAAATGGGTGTTTCTACTTTTAGCGATTATCAAGAAGTGGAAGGCCTTTACTTTCCATTTGCAATCTCCATGGGAGGACAAGGGATTACTATAAAAGAAATTCTTGTCAACCCTGAAGTTGATATGGCAATGTTCACATTTCCTGAAACACCGGCCCCCGCCGAAGTGGAAAAAAATTAAAACATATTATTAACAAAATTAATCCTCGCTCGTCGGGGATTTTTTTTAACCAAAATCCAATCAAATGAAAAAGCTCATTACTCTGTTTATTGCATTCGGGTTGCTTCCAATAGTATCTCATGCACAAGATATCTCTTTAAAAGGCAAACAATTATTTGGTGATATGAATGCCCGTCATATAGGCCCTGCTCTTATGAGCGGACGAATTAATGATTTGGAAAAGCATCCTACCAATGCTCGTATTCTATATGCCGGATCAGCCGGTGGAGGTGTTTGGAAATCTGGTGATGGGGGAGCAACCTTTAGTCCTATTTTCGATGATCACGTCCAATCAATTGGAGTGGTTACTTTAGATCCCACAAATCCGGATGAAGTAATTTGGGTAGGGACGGGAGAGACTTGGACAAGAAATTCGGTAACGATTGGTGACGGACTCTATAAAACTACCGATGGCGGTGCGAATTGGAAAAAAATGGGATTCGAAAATAGTGAGCGAATAGCATCTATCGTTATCAACCCGAAGAACAGTAATGAAATATACGTAGGCGTACTCGGTGCACTTTGGAGTGATAGTGAAGAACGAGGAGTTTATAAAACTACAGATGGCGGGAAGACGTGGAACAAAATACTCTATGTGGGGCCATCAACTGGTGCTGGAGATGTTTTAATGGACCCAAACAACCCAAACATACTTTATGCCTCCATGTGGCAGTTTAGAAGGAGTGGCTGGGGATTTGAATCTGGAGGTGAAAATAGTGCTTTATACAAATCTGTTGATGCTGGAAAAACCTGGGGTAAAATCCAAAATAACATTCCTACTGGTAATTTAGGAAGAATTGGCATTGCACTGGCTCCAAGTGATAGTAACATTTTATATGCTGTTATTGAAACTGGTGAGAAAAGCACTAATGGTCTATGGAGGTCTAATGATGCTGGTGAGAATTGGGAACATCTTAATAGTGATTTTGGACTCACTGTTCGTCCGTTTTATTTTTCAAGAATCACTGTGGACCCTAAAAACCCGGATATAATTCTAAAAGGTGGTTTGAGCGGTTCTATTAGTCGTGATGGCGGTAAAACCTTCAAAGCGCTTGGAAATATGCATAGCGATATTCACGATATCATCTTTGATATTAATAATAGTGATATTATTTATTCAGGTACAGATGGAGGCGTCTATCGATCATGGGACGGTGGTTCAACTTTTGAAATAGTTGAAAACATGCCACTTTCTCAGTTTTATCATATAAGTGTTGATGATGCCGAACCTTATAATGTTTATGGAGGATTACAAGACAATGGCTCTTGGTATGGCCCTTCATCTTCTCCAGGCGGTGTGAATGCACGTGACTGGAATAGTGTTGGTTATGGAGACGGATTCAGAGTTTTGAAACATCCAACTAAGAACATTATTTATTCCGAAATGCAAGGAGCTGCGAATGTATGGAGATATGATGTCGATAAAAATCGAACAAAAACGGTACAGCCTCTTCCTAAAAAAGGGGATCCTGATTTACGTTTTAATTGGAATGCTCCTATGGCAGTTAGTTCGCACGTGCCTGACAGATTTTACATGGGAAGTCAGTTTGTTCACCGCTCCGATAATATGGGTGATAGTTGGGAGATTATTTCGCCAGATTTAACAACCAACGATAAAACGAAACAAGATCAATCTAATTCGGGAGGATTATCGGTTGATAATAGTGGTGCCGAAAATCATACTACCATATTTACTATTGCTGAATCGCCATTAGATAAGGATATTTTATGGGTAGGCACAGATGATGGAAATGTTTCAGTTTCTACTAATGGAGGCAAATCTTGGGATAATGTAACTCCAAACCTCATTGGTATTCCGCAGAACACTTGGGTGTATCATATTGAAGCCAGTTCACATGGAAAGGGAATCGCTTATGCAGTATTCGAGGGACACACAACCGGAGATATGAAGCCATATGCATTGAAGACTTCCGATTTCGGTAAAACCTGGAAATCTATTATTAGCGACGACATTAATACTAAAGCTTTTGTTAGAAATATTCAAGAAGATTATGTCAATGAAGACCTTTTATTTTTGGGAACTGAATTTGGATTATACGTTACAATTGACGGTGGTAAAAACTGGTCGCACTTTACAAATAATATGCCTTTAGTAGCAGTTCATTTTATTGATCTTCAGAAAAAAACCAACGATATAGTTATGGGGACCCATGGACGAGGTGTAATCATAATAGATGACATAAGTCCACTGAGAGAGTTAAATCAAGAGGTTTTATCTAAAGACGTACACTTCTTTGAAACGAAACCATTGGAAATGACTGAAGAAAGTGGATTTTCAGGTAGTTTTGGATCTGAGACTGAATTTGTAGGAAATAGCAAAAGTAGTGCCGCACGCATAGTTTACTACTTGAAAAAACGCCACACTTTTGGTAAAATGACAATGGAAGTACAGGACATGGATGGCAATAAAATCACATCTCTCGACCCTGGTAAATCAAAAGGTATCAACGTAGTAAACTGGAATTTTAACACGATTAATCCTAAGATGGCGCAAGCCAAGACATTATCTTTTGGAGGATTTACTTCCCCAAGGGTTCCCGCAGGAAAATATAAAGTCGTACTAATCAAAGGCAAGGATCAATATGAGACGATTATCGAGACCAAATATGACGAAAAGTCGATTACTAGCATAGAAGAACGTAAAGAACAGGAAGCTCTAACCGCCACTTTATTCAATATGGTTGAGGATTTGGCTTATTTGGTATATGAAATAAATGAGACCCAGTCGAAAGCGAAAAACGTTATTGATACGAAGCCAAAAGGGAAGAAAGTTGCCGAAAAATTTAATAATGCACTCGAAGAACTTCGTAAAACTCTTGTAATTACAACTGGTGACAATTATGTCGCATCTGCTGAACCAGAATTACGCGAGAAAATGGGAGATCTTTATAGTAAAGTAGCTTCTACTTACGATCGAGTTTCTGGTGCTTATAAGCTGAATTTTGAGTTAATTTCAGACACATTCAAAACAGCAAAAAAGCAATACGCTGCATTACTTGCAAAAGAAGGTAAGAAGTTCAATGCGTTTTTAGAGAAAAATGAAATGGCCAAGCCAGTAATGAAATCTAAAGAAGAGTTCTTGAAGCGAGATTAACCGTTATGGGTTGAGTAATATTTTGAGGGGTTTGTTAATTATTATAACTGTATGAACCCCTCGAAAATTGTTAAAATCAATGTTTATAACTTACTTTTTTTTAAAATGGGCTTGAAATTGAATTGGCTACCTTTAAAAAAAAACGCAACGATATGGAAAATCGCGATACTGCCCTTATTCTTATCCGCCCAGAAATACCTTCAGCCAAGATAACAGCACTGATGTCTGGTGAAGAATACTTTCAAAATAAAACTTTAAGACCTGTGGCCAAACTTCAAAATGATTTACTCGTTGAAGTTTTCAAAAACTACGTTCGAAAACATAAAAATGTTTTTTATGACCTTTCAATTCAGAAACGTCTTGATTATGTGGAAAACGCTATTCAGAAAGACATAAAATTTAGGAATTCTCTAAAAGGCATTATAATTGGTCAGTTTACAATAATGGAGTACGACGTTTACACCCAAAATTCATCTGCGTTGAACAAACGCATGATGAGTATTGTAAAAGATCGAATTAAAAGTAACATTCAATTGTTAGAGTACGCATAGCCTAAAAAAAAACATCATTCGATAGTCGAAACGCCATTGAGATCCGTTGTTAAGACTTCACTCATATAATCGAAGAATGGTCTTAATAACAGAAAACGTGCTGTAACAATATCTCTAAATTGGGCTGAAAAGACTTCGGCGTCGGTAAATTTGTGAACAACAAAATAGCTCTTCAATTTAATTAAATCAATGTTCGGGTCCTCCTTGCTGAAACCTTTAGGAGCGGTTTTAACAGAATAACTTTGGTCAAATCCTTTGAAAACAGTTTTAAATTTATTTTGTTTTAATATGCTTCTGA
Organism: Flavobacteriaceae bacterium; assembly: GCA_047614245.1. Lineage (GTDB taxonomy): Bacteria > Bacteroidota > Bacteroidia > Flavobacteriales > Flavobacteriaceae > Ulvibacter. The sequence goes on along the minus strand of JBLHIC010000021.1, from coordinate 2,637 downwards.
TCTCTGAAGTATCCATTTCAAATTCTTTTCTAATTCGCAATAGGTCCGATGATTCTGGTGAAAAGAACCCACCAGCCAAGGCAGAATTTCCAGGTTCCAATCTAAGATAGTACCCCCCTCTTCTATGAGCTCCTGCTCTACTAAAGCTAGCACTGCGATGGACATTATAAGGAGTTTTATCCTTACTAAAGCGCACGTCTCGATTAATTCGAAATATTTTTAATTTTGCAATTTCATCAGTTTCATTGAGTTCTGCTTGTACTTCACCGTAGAATTCCTTTAAAGTACTTTCACCTTTTAAATATTCTTTCTTATGTTCTTGCATCCAATCTCGATGATTGTTTTGTTTCAATTTTTTAAGAAATTCAAAAGTTGATTTTGGTATAGTAGCGTTCATTATTATTGAATTATTAAAAGAAAATAAAGAAAGATGAATTTACGAAAACTAATAATTAATATCGACTTTAGGTAGTTAGATGAAACAAAATATCTATTAAAATATGCACATTCAACCATAACAACCTTAATACCAATTAATCATGACTATAATTAAAAAACCAGGGACTGCCTTTTGAATCATTAGTTTACTTGCACTACTATGGAACATCGCGGGTGTTATTGCGTATCTAACACAAGCATTTATGGCAGATGATATGAAAGCCTTATTGCCTGCGGTAGAAAGAGAATTATATGAAACCAAACCGGCTTGGGCTACTGCTGCCTTTGCGCTTGCAGTTTTTGCAGGACTTTTGGGAACTCGAGGTCTCCCAATTCGAAAAAAATGGGCCACTACCCTATTTACACTATCATTATTAGGCATTTTAGCACATCGAGTGTATCTCTTTTTCCTGAGTGGAGTAATGGACGGAGCTATTCCCTTGCTAATGGTAATGCCTACATTGGTTACCATTATTGGTTTCTTTCTGGTTTGGTACAGCAGAAAATGCGCAACTGAAGGTAATATTGCTTGAAAAGCTAAAAAATATTATATAAAACTAGAAAAAGGCTTTATCAATTTGGGCCTTTTTTTGTGTTTATCACCCATCTTATAAATAATTGACAACTATGTTTTAATAAAAGTCAAAAAAATAGCCAAATTATTGTTTCCAGATATGACTAATTTATAAATTAAAAGATCATTTAATTCTGAAAATCTTATACTTTAATTCTATGAAAATGTAAGAAATTTCATAGATTTGTTCATGACATAATTAATAACATAACACTTTGTAAATGAGTATTTTATTGAAATGAGGAATTTTTTAATCGCTTTTACAATTTTTCTAGTCTGGTCCTTTTTTGGGCTTTGGCTTTATTCATCGTTCAAAACTGACATTCAAATTTCTAGTGCAAATACTGAAATTGCTGAAAACACTAATTCAGATTTGAAATTAATAGATCCTGAAGGAATTGATAAACTAAGCGAGGAGCCTGTGAATAAAAGCTCTATAGAAGATTCGTTTGGTAAAACAAAGAATTATTTTGATAATATCGACTCGAAATTAGATGGTTTAAAAGGAATAAATCTTGACGGAGATATTATATTCTTATTTGGCGAGGGTGTTTCGATTATTAAGAATAGTAGTGAGATATTTATACCAGAGTCAATTCTTGATTTCAAGTATAAGACAAAAACGTATCTCTTAGAACATTCAAATAAAGAAGTGCATATCAATTCGCTTTACAGTGCTTCCGAAAATTCTGAATCCCCGAACCTTGGTATTAGAAGAGGTGAGAAAGTAAAGGAAGTACTCCTAAGCGCGGAAATTCCAATTGAGAAAATTGTAATAAAATCGGTAATAAAAGATATAGAATTTAATGAAGAGGGAATATTTAGTAATAGCATTTCAATTAGGTTTAAAGAATTAGATGAAAACAGAATAGAACAATTAAAAACAGAGTTCCCAAAACCAAGAAATGTTTACCCTAAATTTTCGCATTCTGGAATCCTAGTTAACCAGGATTTAAAGAATCTGTTAGCAGAATTAAAATTAATAGTAAAAGAACGTCCAGAAATACGAGTTGAATTAATCGGACATACTGATCAAATAGGAAGTAAAATTGATAATTTTAAAACTGGCTTTAATTACGCTAAGCAAGTGGAAAATTATTTAATATCAAAAGGAGGTATTGAAAAATCCAAAATTAAATCCTCGTCTAAAGGAGAGACGGAACCGTTAGAACCTATTGATAATATTAAAAACATAATGGCCAATCGACGAATTACAGTAGTATTTTATTAATATGATATATGACTAAGCTTACAGAATTTGTAAATCAAATGCCCGACTTAATTAGCGTGTTTATACTTATGCTAAGTACGTTTCTAATTGGGTATTTTTCTGCTTGGTGGTTTCAAAAACTAAAATATAGTAGTTTAATTAATAGATTAAAGAAAGAGGTAAACGATGTAATCGCGAAAAGGAATATTAATGATATTGATACTATTTTTACAGAGCTAAAGCCGAAGATTGAAGAAACTGTAAAAAATAACTTGAGGGAGAGACTTAATAATCCTGTTAATAAAAGGGCTGCCGCTGAAAAGGCAAGGTCAAGTTACGTTTCGTATAATATGTCTAGTCCGGAATTGGACTTTGATAGTTTTGGATATGCTGAGAAGAGTAACAAGGACGACCT
>JBLHIC010000020.1:0-32676 GCA_047614245.1 Flavobacteriaceae bacterium | reverse complement strand
AAAACTTGGAAAACTTGGAAAACTTGGAAAACTTGGAAAACTCGGAAAAATTGAGCTTTATAGAAATAGGGTTAAGGTTCTCGAGTCTTAGATTTGAATGTAACTTTGATTATATCGAAGAACAAATATGTCTCTATCTTTGGAAATTGAAATATAATTAATGGAGGTTTTAGAAATTTTAGGATTGATTGCCGCTCTTTTGATAGGGTTGGTTTTAGGTCTTATAGGTGGTGGTGGGTCTATCTTGACAGTTCCAGTTCTTGTGTATTTAATGTACATTAATCCTGTTACGGCGACGGCTTATTCATTATTCATTGTAGGTTCTGCCGCTTTAGTAGGTGCTTTCCAAAACATGAAAAAAGGATTGGTGGATTATAGAACCGCCGTTGTGTTTTCAATACCAGCCTTTATTGCAGTGTACTTGACACGTAAGTTTATAGTTCCAGCGATTCCAGAAAATCTTTTTACTATAGGGGATTATTTGCTGACAAAAAATGTTGGTATTATGGTGTTCTTTGCCATTATCATGGTGCTGGCCGCTTTTTCAATGATTTGGTCAAATTCTAAAGAAGTTGTTGAACAAAAAAAAGTGAACTATAATTATCCTTTAATTATGATTGAAGGTTTTGTGATTGGGATTCTCACCGGAGTTGTTGGTGCCGGGGGTGGATTCCTTATTATCCCAGCGTTGGTTATATTGGCAAATCTGCCAATGAAGAAGGCGGTTGCAACTTCTTTATTGATTATAGCGGTGAAATCATTGATAGGGTTTATAGGGGATGTAGAGAACCTTGAAATTGACTGGAGGTTTCTGTCCTCTTTTACCGGACTTTCAGTAGTTGGGATTTTTATTGGAACCTGGCTCTCAACGTTTATAGATGGTAAAAAGCTCAAAAAGGGATTTGGGTGGTTTGTATTGATAATGGGCGTCTATATTATAGTAAAAGAATTTTCAAGTTGAATTTATAATCTTAAAGTCTTTATAAAATTAACAACAAAGTTTTCTGCGAAAATGAAAACTATAAAATGATTCTTTTGCTATTAAAAAAGACCAAGTATTAAAACCTCATTCGGCACCAATGATTACTCCATTACTTGTTCTTGAAGGATCGGCAAAAGTTACTATTGGTGATGAAGAGTTTGTATTATATGAGGGGGCGATATTGTATTGCCAAGAGATATTGCCCACGAGGTCTAGCCTTTATCGAATGTGAAATTTCTATTGATTAAGTAAAATATAGCACTGCTTTTTAATTTAAGCAAGCGAAGGGGTTTGTTTAAACTAATTTCAAAAGCATTCGTCTACAACTTCTTCTTGTAGTATTTCTTCTCTATCTCTTTCTAGATCGTTCAGAGTTTTGTTCCATAAGATAAGTCACCTGCATCTCCTAGACCGGGAATAATATATCCACGACTATTCAAATCCTCGTCTACAGATGCAATCCACAAGTGTGTATTTTCTGGAAATCGTTTCTTTAAGTAATCAATACCCTGAGTAGAGCCGATTACCGCAACAATATGAATTTGCCTTGGGAGGCCATGTTTTTTAAAGGCTTTTAAAATATTTTCAAGTGTTTTTCCAGTGGCCAACATGGGATCCGAGATTACCAAAGTCTTGTCTTTAATTGAAGGGGAGGCCAGATAATCCGTAATAATTTCAAAAGAGTCACTTTCATCGGGGTGATGTCTGAATGCTGAAATGAAAGCATTTTCAGCAGTATCAAAATAATTTAGAAGTCCAGTGTGTAGAGGAAGCCCGGCCCTTAAGACAGAACACAATACTAATTTGTTATTTGGTTCAGAAACACTTTTTTCACCTAAGGGAGTTCTTATAATGCGAGATTCATAAGTTAATGTTTTACTTAGCTCATAAGCTAATATTTCTCCAATTCGCTCGATGTTTCTTCTAAAACGCATCCTGTCCGTTTGTATCTTAATATCCCTTAGTTCTGCAGTAAACTTATTTAACAAAGTGTTCTCCCTTTCAAAGTTGTGAATAATCATGGATTTTTTCTTTGGATTAAAAATACGTTTAATTCAAAAATTACACTGTTGATATATATCATATTTTGTCCAATACGGTACGTATTGAAAAAGGAAGAGGGAATACGTAAGTATCAAAAAAAGAAATAGATAGTTTTTTTAATTTTAGCCTTTAAAGTTATGAAAAGGTAGGTTAAGAAGGTGTCGTATTAGAATAGTTTACTTTTCAAAGCCTTAATTTACAGCTTTGTAAGAAGTTTAAGTCCCTTAATTGTTTCAGTTGGATTGTTTGCTTTAAACACGTAGCTCCCTGCTACCAGCACATCTGCACCTGCATCGACTAGTTTCTTTGCATTTTTATCTGTGACCCCTCCGTCGATTTCTATTTTCGTCGATGCGCCTTTTGAATCAATTAATTTCCGAAGCTGTTTTACTTTATCATACGTATTTTCAATAAAACTCTGGCCTCCAAAGCCTGGATTCACACTCATTAAACAGACCATATCGATATCCTGTATTGTATCTTCTAATAATGATATGCTAGTGTGGGGGTTTAAGGCCACTCCGGCTTGCATGCCTTCAGCTTTAATTGCTTGTAAAGAACGATGTAAATGCGTGCAGGCTTCGTAATGAACAGTAAGTATATCACAGCCTAAGTCTGCAAAGGTTTTAATGTAACGATCGGGTTCAACAATCATTAAATGCACGTCCAGTGTTTTTTCGGCATGTTTGGCAATTGCCTTTATTACTGGCATTCCGAAGGAGATGTTAGGAACAAATACGCCATCCATTACGTCGATGTGAAACCAGTCGGCTTCACTTTTGTTAATCATTTCAATATCACGTTGGAGGTTTGCGAAATCTGCAGCAAGTAAAGAAGGTGCTATGATTGTATTGGCCATGACTGATTTAGTTTTTTGCAAAGGTACTAATTACATGGGATTTGTAATTGGAACTAATCAATCTAATTTAAACCCTTATTATTCGTTATTGCTATACATGAAAAAACCTCCGGTAATCAGCCGGAGGTCATTCATCAATCAAAAAACGAACAGTATGATATATTCACCGAAGTGATAAAATACTGTAAGTAGCGTTCAGTGGGACTAGCCCAAATATGTCATTAATATTTTACTTCTAGAAGTGTGTTTTAGCCTTCTAATGGCTTTTTCTTTTATTTGTCGAACACGCTCACGTGTAAGATCAAAAGTTTCACCTATTTCTTCCAGAGTCATAGGTTGTTGGTTTACCAAACCAAAATAAAGGCGTACGACATCTGCTTCACGAGGTGTTAATGTATCTAAGGCACGTTCTATTTCGGTGCGAAGAGATTCATGAAGTAAGGCGCGATCTGGATTTGGAGACTCTCCACTTCGCAGCACATCGTATAAATTTGAATCCTCACCTTGAACTAGGGGAGCATCCATAGATACATGACGTCCGGAGTTTTTCATTGACTCCTTAACATCGTTAATAGTCATATCTAGTTCTTTTGCGATTTCATCTGCAGAAGGGGGGCGCTCATTTGCTTGCTCCAAGAAGGCGTACATCTTATTAATCTTGTTGATACTTCCAATTTTATTTAATGGAAGGCGTACAATACGAGATTGTTCGGCTAAAGCTTGAAGAATTGATTGACGAATCCACCATACGGCATAAGAGATAAATTTAAAACCTCTGGTTTCATCAAAGCGCTGTGCAGCTTTTATGAGTCCTAAATTCCCTTCATTTATCAAATCTGGTAAAGTTAGTCCTTGATTTTGATATTGCTTCGATACCGAAACAACAAATCGTAAATTTGCTTTTGTAAGTTCCTCCAAAGCTAAATGGTCACCAGCTTTAATACGCTGTGCTAATTCTACTTCTTCTTCTGCCGTAATTAAGTCAACTTTTCCAATTTCCTGAAGATATTTATCTAAGGAGGCAGTTTCTCTATTCGTAACCTGCTTGGTGATTTTAAGTTGTCTCATGTAAAAATTGAGTATTTATTTGTGTGTCTATCTACTGGTACGTAAAAAGAATGCAAAAGTTACAATTACTGCATAAAATTTTCTGACACAACTTAAATAATGCTCGAGCTCATTTCAATTTAAGAATGTTCCTGTGATTCAAATTGAGTGCCTACCTAAAAATAGTGAACTTCAAATATTTAAAGAAAACATTTGAAGTTCATTATTTACGTCCGTTGGTGTACTACTTTATTTAACACTGAATTGCTTCAATTAAGATTTCCCAAAACCCTAGTAATTCGCCACTTTCAGCATATTCAATCCGTACAAAAATAGTTTGTGGATTTGCAGTATTTGTGTATTCAGTAGAAGAAATGGCATTGGTCCCAGCAATAGCGTCTTCTTCAGTTTCATAATAGCTAAATGAAACTGCCGATACAAGATCGTGGGCCATGGGAATCGGAATGCAAAATGAATAATCTTGAAAAGAAAACTCAGCAAAGCCAGGAATCATTTCTATTTCACATATTTCGAAGGATTCATTTGCACAGTCAATTGAACAATTCTTTTCTATTAACGTTCTATTAGAGGCAGTTTCTAATTCTATGCGATCATCTGCAAAAATGACCACATTCCAGTCATAGTTCCAGGTATTCGCAATTTCTCCATCAGTATTAATAGACATATTTAAATGCAAATCATCCTCAATGAAAAAAGTTGTCCAAGTGCCAAAATATATGTTATTACCACTATGATATTGAATAATTCCAAAATTATTTAAATAAAAGTAATCGTCTTCAAAGTCATTAGGAAATCCGTCTAAGGAACTTACATCCCAGACACAACTTGTCAAAGCTCTATTGCAGCGACGTTGATATGCTTCTTCGGTACAGGCGTCTATATACAGTGCTAATTCTTTATTTGAATTAATATCTATTAAATCTCCATTACTAAGGGTAGCAGCAATCGGATAACTTAGGCTAATTGAATATTTTTCAGGAAGGTTTAGTAAAAAATCACTGAATTGAACGTCATCGGTAATTAGTGCAACATCTACATACTCTAAATTCTCATCAAATATAAATAGAGGAAATGAATAATTGAATTTAATACATTCAATAGAATCATCGCCTGCACTTGAAACTCTCCCTATTAACTGAAATAACTCGTCATCAACGACATCAGTATTTATATTTATACTGCTAATTTCCTCGTCAGTGCATGAAATAAATAAAGCTAATTGAAGGATTACTAATATTCGAATAAATTTTTTCACGTTGCTATTATTTTAGCTTGATGGTACAAGTTATATAAAAGCAGGTAAAATAACTTCACATGTATAAATCCCGATAAGAGTTTCCTTATGGTTTTAAAGTATTGGTGCTAAATTAAGATCCATATGGTTAGATAAATAAAGGAGCTGTTTGCCTATTGATAATGTATAAACAAAAAAACGCCCTCAATATGAGGGCGTTTAAATTATCGAATTGAGAAAAATATTAATCTCGTTTTCTATCTTCTATTATCGCGACTGCGATTATCTCTACCGCGATTGTCACGAGCTCCTCTATCTTCTCTAGGTTTAGGTGCAACATACCCTTCAGGTTTCGGCATTATTGCCTTACGGGAAACCTTTTCTTTACGAGTTCTTGAGTCAACACCGAAGTATTTAACATCAAAAACATCTCCCATATTAACAACGTCGCTCACATTTTCAGTTCGCTCCCAAGCTAATTCAGAAACATGTAATAATACTTCGTTCCCTGGAGCATCTATATATTCAACGACAGCACCAAAATCTAACATTTTGATAACTTTCACCTCGTATATTTCTCCCACATTAGGTTTAAAAGTAATAGAATCGATCTTCGCTAATACCGCGTTGATTCCTTCTTGTCCTGTTCCAAGGATTTCAACAATACCTTCTTCTGTTACTGGGTCTTCGTTAATAACAATTGTACATCCAGTTACTTTTTGAAGTTCTTGTATCACTTTTCCTCCTGGTCCAATTAATGCACCAATGAATTCATTAGGAATACGAACACCTACCATTTTAGGAGCATATTCTTTCACGTCTTCTCTAGGAGCAGCAATCGTGTCAGTTAATTTCTCAAGGATGTGTAAACGACCATCTCTTGCTTGTTGTAATGCAGCTACAAGAATCTCGTAGCTTAATCCTTTAACTTTAATATCCATCTGGCAAGCCGTAATACCGTCTGCCGTTCCAGTTACTTTAAAGTCCATGTCTCCTAAGTGATCTTCATCACCAAGAATATCAGATAATACTGCGTATTTTCCAGATGCTGCATCAGAAATTAATCCCATTGCGATACCAGAAACTGGCTTTATCATTTGGATACCTGCATCCATTAATGCCATTGTTCCAGCACAAACGGTTGCCATAGAAGAAGAACCGTTAGATTCTAATACTTCAGATACTATCCTTACTGTGTAAGGACAATCATCTGGGATCATTCCTTTAAGACCACGTTGAGCCAAGTTACCGTGACCAACTTCTCTACGAGATGTTCCACGAATAGGTCTTGCTTCACCTGTACAGAAAGGAGGGAAGTTATAATGAAGGTAGAAATTCTCTTCTCCTTCAAAAGATGGCATATCAATTTTATTTGCGTCTCTAGATGTTCCTAGAGTTACTGTAGCAAGTGCCTGAGTTTCTCCACGTGTAAAGACAGCAGAACCGTGTACAGATGGTAAATAATCAATCTCACACCAGATGTCACGTACTTCGTCAGTCTTACGACCGTCTAAACGTAAACCTTCGTTAACCGTAAGGTCACGAACTGCAGCTTTTTCAGCTTTGCGATAGTAGTCAGATACTAAACCACCATATCCTTCTAATTCTTCATCTGAGAATGATGCCTTTACTTCAGCTTTGATTTCAGCAAATGCAGCAGTGCGTTCTTGCTTAGAAGAGCCAGCCTTTGCAACAGCATAGACTTTATCATAGGCCATATCGTGTACTTTTTGCTCTAAATCTTTATCTTCAGAAGCACCGTCATACTCACGCACTTTTTTTCTACCGAAAGCATCAGCTAAACGGTGTTGTGCATCAATCTGAAGTTTAATAGCTTCATGAGCGAACTTAATGGCTTCTATCATTTCTTCTTCAGAAATCTCGTCCATTTCACCCTCTACCATCATTACAGAATCTGCAGAAGCACCAATCATCATATCGATGTCAGATTCTTCTAATTGAGTTCTAGTTGGGTTAATGATAAATTTACCATCTATACGACCTACACGCGCTTCAGAAATAGCACATTCAAATGGGAAATCGGATAGTTGAATAGCTGCAGAAGCAGCTAAACCTGCCATAGCTTCTGGCATGACGTCATCATCATGAGACATCAATTGAATCATTACTTGCGTTTCAGCGCTGTAATCTTTCGGGAATAATGGACGTAATACACGATCCACTAAACGCATTGTTAATACTTCACCATCACTTGGTCGTGCTTCTCTTTTAAAGAATCCACCAGGATAACGTCCTGCTGCCGCAAATTTCTCGCGGTAGTCTACCGTTAATGGTAAGAATGGTAAATCTTTTTGCTCGTAGTTTGAAACTACTGTACAAAGGAGCATACATTTTCCAGACTGAACCACTACGGATCCGTGTGCCTGTTTTGCTAATTTTCCGGTTTCGATGGAGATTTCTCTACCATCACCGAGGTCTATGACCTCTCTAAATACTTTAGGTATCATTTTGTTTTTCTTTATCCACTTGATTTCATTCCTAAATAACGGATGAAATAAACGGAGTTAATCTTGGTCGTCGATCGTATTTCGATCGAAAGTTGCGTTGTTGTGGTTGACCAATGAAAAACCTTAGGGTAGCTTTTCTGTAATTCTTCATTTTATCTCCTGAGCCCCAAAAGGGAGTAAAACAAAAAATAATATTAAATTTAAAAGTCCTCCTATTAGGGCTGGGATATAGACTTTTAGATAAAAGATATGGGGGCACTAGCCCCCATAAAAATAAATTACTTACGTAATCCTAATTCTTTAACAATAGCACGGTATCTTAAAACATCTTTTTTCATAAGATAATCTAAAAGAGATCGACGCTTCCCTACAAGCATTACCAAAGATCTTTCAGTATTGTAATCTTTATGATTGGCTTTAAGGTGTTTTGTTAAATGCTCTATTCGATAGGTGAACAGGCCAATTTGCCCTTCAGCAGAACCGGTGTCGGTAGCCGACTTTCCGTGTTTTGCAAATATTTTTGCTTTTTCTTTTGGTTCTAAATACATTCCAATATTACTTAAATAATTATTATGTATGACTACCACTCTGATAATCGAGGCGCAAAAGTACAAATTTACATTCATATTAAGCATATTGTAGCTACCTAATTAACAATTAATTATACTCGGTTAAACTTTTTTACGTTCAAGTTGTCATATAACCCTAACATAAAAAGAATATTCATGAAAAGTATCGTAACTAGAAATGCAATTTTATTTTTTGCAACCATTTCTTTAATTTTTGTAGGTTGTGAAACTAATGAAGAAGAAGAGACTGATACGGTGAGTTTTTCTACTGAAAATTCTATTCGAGCCGTAAAGGCTGATAATGTAGCTGAAGTAACTTTCAATATTTTGGAAAGTGGTTTTGTTGAGAATGAAGGAGTTCGGTCACCCTCCTCACGTAATCTGGTTTCGCTATTTCCATCTTGTACAACAATTACAATTTCTACCAACGGAAGTGGCGGAACAATAATTTTAGACTTTGGAGATTCTTGTACATTAAACAATGGCGCTATTGTCTCAGGTATAATAAGTATTTCATATGGACCAATAATTAGTGGTACCCGGACGATAAATTACACTTTTGAAGACTATACGTATAATGGAAATAGTGTAGCCGGTGGCGGTGAAATACTAAGAGAAATCTCAAATGCAAACGGAAATCCTCAATCTACCGTTAATGAGGTGATTACTGTTAGCTTTCCAAACTCTGATGTTTCGGCTACCAGAGAGGGTTTGCGTATCGTTGAATGGATTCAAGGTTTTTCAAGCGGTACTTGGACCGACAACGTTTATGAGGTTTCTGGTAACTGGGATACAAATTTTAATTCCGGATTTAGTCGCAGTGGTACCGTGACCCAAGTACTTGTTAGAAGACTATCGTGCTTGTTTGTAGAAAGTGGTAAATTAGTTATTGAAAGACAGGGGCAAACGGCTGAAATTGATTGGGGTAATGGTACTTGTGATAATATGGCTACATTAACACGCAATGGAATAGAATATCCAATTATTTTAGGTGATTGATAGCGATTTATTTGCTTTAAAAAAAGATGTCCAAGCTAACTTGGACATCTTTTTTTTATACTATTTTCAATCTTAAAGGCCGATTTAATATTAAATTTAAGTATTTATTAATATTGGCTTTTAGTTCGTGACGGGGGGTGATAAAATCAAGAAAACCGTGTTCTAATAGGAACTCTGCTGTTTGAAAACCCTCTGGAAGTTCCTTTCCAGTGGTATCACGTACTACGCGTGGGCCAGCAAAACCGATTAGTGCTCCAGGTTCACTTATATTGATGTCACCTAACATCGCAAAGGAGGCTGTTGTTCCACCAGTTGTTGGATCTGTACACAAAGAAATATAAGGAATACCTGCTTCTGACAACTGTGCTAATTTTGCGCTAGTTTTTGCTAATTGCATTAGAGAAAGGGCTGCCTCCATCATTCTGGCACCACCACTTTTCGAAATTATAAGCAATGGTGTCTTATGTTTCAGTGAGTATGTAGCAGCGCGTGCGATCTTTTCTCCAACCACACTTCCCATAGAACCGCCAATAAAGCTAAAATCCATGCAGGCAATGACGAGGTCTTCTCCATTTGATTTGCCAACAGCTGTTCGAATAGCATCTTTGAGGCCTGTTTTCTCCATTGCATCCTTAAGCCTATCCGAGTACTTTTTACTATCCTCAAACTTTAATGGATCTTTTGAGCTTAAATTTTTATCAAGTTCTTTGAACTTATTGTCGTCAAAAAGTATTTCAAAATATTCCTTACTTCCAATTCTAACATGGTAGCCATCTTCAGGGCTTACATAGAAATTTTTCTCAAGTTGTTCTGAATCTACTACCTTTCCAGTAGGGGATTTATACCAAAGACCTTTTGGGACATCTTTTTTATCTTCTGTAAGCGTTTGAATTCCTTTTTTTGTTCTTTTAAACCATGCCATATCTTTCGAAGTTAGGGGAGTTTTTATTTCCATTAAATATTTCCTTTATAAAGTATTTACATTATTAAGGTCCTCAAATGCTTGCTCTAATCGCTTTTTAAATGTGAGTTCACCTTCTCGAAGCCATTTTCTAGGGTCATAATATTTTTTATTTGGAATATCATTTCCATCCGGATTCCCAATTTGTGTACTCAGATAATCAACATTTTTCACCATATAATCTCGAATTCCTTCAGTAAAGGCATATTGCATATCTGTGTCAATATTCATTTTAACAACTCCGTAACCAATAGCTTCTCTTATTTCTTCAAGAGTTGAACCACTTCCCCCGTGAAAAACAAAATCTATAGGGTTATGGCCAGTATTGTATTTGTTCTGAACATAGTCCTGAGAGTTTTTCAGAATAACAGGCGTTAACTTTACATTTCCAGGTTTGTAAACCCCGTGAACGTTTCCGAAGGCCGCAGCAATTGTGAACTGATCACTAACTTTTGATAATTCTTCGTAAGCATATGCTACCTCTTCAGGTTGGGTGTATAATTTAGAAGAATCAATATCCGTATTGTCAACTCCATCTTCCTCCCCACCTGTAATTCCAAGTTCGATTTCCAAAGTCATCCCAATTTTGCTCATGCGCTCAAGATATTTTTTGCAGATTTCAATATTCTCTTCTATTGGCTCCTCCGAAAGATCTATCATATGAGAGCTATATAGAGGCTTTCCCGTTTCCTTAAAGAAAATCTCTCCAGCATCAAGCAAACCATCAATCCAAGGTAATAACTTCTTAGCGCAATGATCGGTATGCAATATTACAGTAACACCATATGCTTCTGCCATAACATGAACGTGTTTAGCGCCAGCCACACCACCAGCTACAGTTGCTTTTTGGTCTTCATTAGAAAGGCCTTTTCCAGCGTTAAACTGAGCCCCTCCATTTGAAAATTGAATTATAACTGGAGCATTTAAAGCTGCTGCTGTTTCAAGAACAGTATTGACGCTATTGGTGCCAATAACATTTACTGCAGGCATCGCAAAGCCTTTTTCTTTAGCGTATTGATGTATTTTTTGAACTTCTTTTCCTGTGGCTACGCCTGGTTTAATGGAATGACTCATATATGAATTACTTATTGTTTATAAAGACAAAAATAGGAAATTTAATGGTTTAAAATGGATAGTTAATCCCTATGTTGTAGACAGCATCGGTGAAATTATATTCTTTGAACCATCTTGAACCTTCTGGATGAGCAGGATTGTAGGTTTTAAAGCCCACGTCAAACCTAATCACAAAAAAACCAAAATCATAGCGAAGTCCAAGTCCGGAGGCAATCGCGATTTCTCCAAGATCGCTTAAAGAAGAAAAACGAGAGCTTTCATCTTTAATATTATCTAAAACATTCCAAATGTTGCCCGCATCTATAAAGAAGGCTCCTTTAATCGCTCCTAAAATGGTATATCGATACTCGGCATTCAAGGCAATTTTTAGATTTGCTTCATTAAAATCGTCGATACTTCCGCTACTACCCGGACCTATATCATAGGCACGCCATCCTCTATTGTCATTAGGCCCCCCAGCAAAATAGCTCCTCGTAAATGGAACACTAGTGCTATTTCCAAATGGGATGGCTATACCTCCAAAAGTCCTAATAGCAAACACGTTGCCGTCATTAAGCTCCCAGTGTTTAATATAGCCTAACTCTAATTTAACGTATTGAGAGTAGACTACATTTAAGAACTCATAATTGTTGTCACTATTTCTGTTTAGACCTGAAAGATTTGCGATTCCTGACAATAGATTTCCAGCACTTTCTAGTTTAAAACGCAATCTTGAAAAACTCTTATCAAAAACACCTTCACGCGTATCTTTTATCCAAGTGAAATTAGTGGCAAATATTAAATTATTTTCTGTAAGACGCTTTTCGCGTTCGTTAATACTATTAACATCCGTTATCTCTTGGGGCGTAAGGGACAAATTGTTAGAGCCTGAGTTCACAGAATCAATAAAGCTTATTGTTTCATCAGGAATTTGAAGGTTTTGGGAATCAGGGTCATTAAATTGATAGCCACCACTTATAGCAATTTCATTAAGGCGCCCGTACGAACTTTTGTATACGCTATAATAGTTTTCGGGATTTAAGTTGTTTACATATTGGATATTCAGTAAATCGAATCTGTTTGTTCTACGTTTTGAAGGCTTCCATTGATAGTTAAAGATTCCATTGAGATTTTGCCTGTCTAAACCTATGTTATTCTGGGTGTTAAAGCCAATGCTCAAGTTTGTTGAAGGAGACATATATTTAGGAATCCATCTTTTTGTTGTCAAAGGAAACACAATTCTCGGGAAGGATAGTTTTATGTCGCCTCCAATGTCTGAAATATTAAAAAAGGGTTCGCTATCACCAGCGTCCTTAGAAGAACCAATACTTCCACCGCCAGAAATTTCAAGTATTTCGGCTCTTCTAAAAATATTTCTAAGAATTAATGAAGTGCTAAAACCAATACCAATTTGCTGAACAATTGAAGTGTATGTGTCAAAGTCAACGCCTAAGGTCGCATTTTTTCTAGGGCTAAGTAGTATGGTCGAAATAAGACCAGTGCCAGTCGAATCTTTTGTGTCTTTTTCATAACTTATATTTGGATATTTAAAAATACGAAGATCACTTATTTGATTGTAGGTGAGAGTTCTGTCAATATCCTTAAAAATGCCTGATGGTGTTATGGCAATCGCATCTGCAATTGATTTGGGGTTGAATTTTAGTTTGTCATAACTAAATAACTTATAACCATTGTAAGTTGCAGAATCAGACCATTTCCTGTTCCTATTTGCGTAAGAATAATCTGTGACTATACGTACTTCATTTACGCTGTGGACTTCAAATGGTTCGTAATATGTTGAGTCACCTATGGTGGTTTTTCTATCGGGTAAAATATAGGTTATATTTGCTTTATGTCCTGTATTTAGTGTGTCTGCTTCGAATCCTACGTAATCCTGATCAAAAGTATATAAACCAGAATTTCGAAAAAGAATTGTCAATCTATCACGTTCATTGTTAAAATCTTGAGCATCATATTGTTTGCCTTTAATGACAAAACTACTTTTTTTAGCTTTTTGAAATAATGAATTTACAGCCCTCGAACTAATCTTTTCCTGAATAGAATCTACGTAATAGGGTTGAAATCGCGTCACATTATAAGTAATAGTTGCTCTCTTATTTTTTGTTGAATCTATTGTCCTATTATAATCCCCTATGGTGTTGAACCAACCTCTCTTTTTATACCACAACTCAATTCGTTCTAAAGATTTCATCGTTTTGCTTTCCTGAATTATAACAGGTGCTTTTCCCGATTTTCTGAGCCATTTGTTGAGGCCTCGATAACTAGACCCCATCTTATCTACCTGTTTTTTTGAATAGAACCGAACCAAACGGTCTTCCCGTTTTGGTTTTCTGTGTAGCCACTTGCTAAATGTTGAATCAGGTTCTGGGTCTGCAAGATTATAAATGTGAAGGCCTATTGGTATTTTTATTAATGGCACCTCGCTATTGGGCTTTTGAAGCAATTGGCTATTTACACCTTCATCCGAAGTTTCTTCCCCATCTACGATTATGCTATTTTTTGTAAGTAGAAATTGATTTTCACCAACCCTCTTTACGGCGTCACATGAATTGAATAAGGCGATTAATCCTAAAAATAATGATATTTTTGTGATGGTTCGGGTCAAGTGATTTATTTTATACAATTTCATCTGTAAAAAAAACATATATCAGATGAAATCCAGTCATAAGCATAACGCAGTAATCCAATAGTTATACCTCATTTCAAAAATACTATATTTTGGTTAGCAAAAGTCAAATAAAATTGATTACGAGTTTACATAAAAAAAAGTTTCGTGATAAGGAGGGTCTTTTTATCGCAGAAGGACCTAAGGTAATTTCTGAATTAATCGATGCAGGGTTAGAAATACATTCCCATTTTTCAACTTTGACTCCTGAAAATCCGTCGAAAAGGTTTTTTCAAATAACAGAAGATGAGCTCAAGAAAATCAGTTCCCTTAAAACAGCGAATACTGCTGTTGCAATTTTTAAAATTCCAAAACAAAACACTTCTTCTTCGGAAGGGTTAATCTTAGCAATGGACGCCATCCGGGATCCAGGAAATCTAGGGACAATAATTAGGCTAAGTGACTGGTTTGGAGTAATTAAATTAGTATGTTCGTTGGACACAGTTGATTGTTATAATTCGAAGGTGGTGCAGGCGACAATGGGTTCTATAGCAAGAGTTAATATTCAGTATTGCGATCTTTCAGAATATCTAATAAATGCATCATTACCCATCTACGGTGGAGTCTTGAATGGTGAAAATATATATACTTTAGAAACGCCAAAAAAAGCGATTGTGGTTCTAGGGAACGAGGCTAATGGGATTTCAGATCAAATAATGGCCCTGATATCAAATAAGATTACCATTCCTCAGTTTGGTGTTTCACAAAAAACAGAGAGTTTAAATGTAGCAACAGCAACGGCAATATTATTAAGTGAATTTAATCGTTAGAATTTCTCAAGACTCTGCCTCCTGTTTAGCGCGATGGTTTAGGACTTTTATAACCAGTCAAACCAGGAACCTGTGGCGAGGATTCAATGGCCAGAAACCAGTATCCGCGATATAAAAAAGTCTTTTGAACTTTGAGCTTTTTAATTTATCGCAATCTGCAATCATTACAGTTTAGTCGTTTAGTCTTGTAGTTAGATTTTTGGATGCTTTTAAGGTTTTACAATTTATATTTTTTACCCAAAAAAGCCATAAGGTCACCTCAATGCCATAATTGCTGATGAATCATGTAATTTTAAAGTATCGTCGCTAGGATGAGTCGTGGTGACAGCTTAATTGATTGTACTTTATTGATCAGTTTCTCGCAAAGGCACGAAATTTCAACAATCAACAATCGCTAATCATTGTGAACTTCTCAATGAACTTCTTTTTTCTTTCTTCTTGATTCTTCTATAGAAGGGGTCTTGTTTCTTAGGTCTCGAGGTGAGAGCTACTGAAACGTAAAATTAAGGACCCATGCTCTTGTAGACATTTTAGAAATGTTGCCTGTCCATGGACTATTAGTGCTATTATCTTGTATGAGCTCATTACTAGTAGCAAATAAGCCCCTTATTGAAGGAGTGAATTTAAAATAGAAGAGGTAAAAATCAATCCCAAACCCAAGTTCAAAATAGCTAGTATTACTTGTACTTCGAAATTCACCTTTAAAATTGTCATCCGGATTTTTCTCGTTACTGGATAAATTTAAAGAAGTAGAAATTCCAGCAACAACGAAAGGTTTCAAATTATTTAAGCGTTTCGTAGAGAATTTTACCAATAGAGGTATGTGTATATAAGTAGATTTTACTTCTCTTAGAAAATCTTTTTCCTCTTCAAGGCCCGGGAAAATGAGGTCTCGTTGGGCGAAATATAAACCTGGTTCCAAGCGGAGGTTAATGTATTTGTTAATACGCACATCTCCAATAAGCCCTACATTAAAACCTGATTGTCCTTCAACGGTAATGTCTGTTTCAGTATTACCATTCTCTTTGATATAATCAAAATTAAAACCATAATTATTAAAACCAAGGAAGTAACCCCAACTAAGAAGTCTATTGTCAGCGGTCGCCAAATTAGCCAATCTTTCATTGCTAAATATCTGAGATTTGGCGCTTTGTGAAAAAATTAAGACTATAGTTATAAAGAGAAGTTTTTTCATTTTTATTTGGTCGCGGTGTATATAGTTGCAACCCCAAATGTTTGTGGTTCATTTTCCACTTCTATAAACCCATTTTTTCTTAAAATATTGTTGAGCTCATTACCGAAAGGGAAAAGTGAAGCACTTTCACTTAAATATGAATAAGCTACCTTATCCTTAGAGAAAAGTTTCCCTATTAACGGTAAGATTTGTCGTGAGTAAAAGTGGTATCCTTGTTTAAAAGGTGATTTGGTAGGTACTGAGGTCTCCAAGATTACGAAAAGACCGTCTTTTTTCAATACCCTATAGATTTCTGAAAGTCCTTTTTCTAGATTTTCAAAGTTGCGAATTCCAAAAGACACTGTGACCACATCAAACAAGTTGTCTTCAAAATCTAGAGCTTCAGAATCTCCTTGAACAAATATCAGTTTTTCGGAAATTTCACTACCAGAGATTTTCTTTTTAGCCATACTCAGCATTCCTTCAGAGAGATCCAAGCCTATTATTCTATTGGCCTGAGTTGCTGACGCAAATTTTATAGCTAAATCACCCGTACCCGTAGCAATATCTAATATGCTATCTGGATTTCTATCAGCTACCATTTTTATAACTTTCTTGCGCCACTTGTTGTCAGTACCCAAAGAAATAACACGATTGAGATTGTCATAATTGCCCGAGATAGTATCGAACATTTGCTTTACTTGTTCTTTCTTGTTAAGAGAAGAGTTTTTGTATGGGGTAACTTTTTTTTTCATATTAACGGATGCAAATCTACATATTTTTTATTATTGATTTAGTCAATTCCGGAAAATAGATAATTGTTAGATAGTCGTGTCCGACTAAGAAGAAAGACCGCTTCGTTATTAGATGTTAGACACAAGACTTAAATTGATAAAGTATTAAAATTAGTTAAATTCTATTTTCAAACTTCCTAGCGATTTTATTAATAGGAAGGTATCTATCTTATTACATACTGGCAATATAGCATTCATATGGCTTTATGAATTAATTGAAATTTTTAACTGGACACCAATAATTGTTAGATATAACGACGATGTAGTTTAAATTCAATAGCTTTGCACGTAGTTTTTCGTAATAACTAATATGAAAATAATTATTGCCGGTGCGGGGGAGGTAGGGTTTCATCTTGCGAAACTCCTTTCTTTTGAATCTCAAGATATCACCCTAATAGACACAAAAAGAGATTCTCTTGCCTATGCGGACTCGCATTTGGATATTCGAGTGGTTCACGGTGACGCAACTTCAATTTCAATATTAAGAGATTCTAAAGTTGAGGGAACAGATTTGGTTGTGGCTGTAACTTCTAGTGAAACCACCAATATTACCGTTTGCGTACTTGCCAAGCAATTAGGTGCTAAGAGAACAATCGCTCGTATATCTAACACCGAATTCATTGACAAAAAGGATGAAGTAGGGTTTGCAAAGTTTGGAATTGATGAATTGATTTCTCCAGAATCATTGGCCGCACATGAGATAGAATTGTTACTTACTCAAAGCGCCTTTAATGATACGTATCAATTTGAAGGTGGTGCACTTACCATGATCGGGCTTGCCTTGTCCAGAACGGCAGCATTTGTTGGTAAAACGGTAAGAGATCTAGGAAAAATGTCTCCAGATTTGGAGTGTGTGCCTGTTGCTATTCAGCGCTTTGGGACCCAGTATACTGTAATTCCCAGAGGAGATACGCAGTTTAAGGATGGAGATCAAGTTTATTTTATTACGACACCAGCAGGTGTTGGTGAAATCTATAAACTAACTGGTAAAATACATAAGGATATAAAAAACGTAATGATCCTTGGTGGAAGTAAAATCGGACATAAAACGGCTAAGGATTTATGTAAATCAAGCTTTAGGGTTAAACTAATTGAAAAGGACAAAGAGAAGGCCTTTGAGATTGCGGATCAGATTCCAGGGTGCCTTGTCATTAACGGTGATGGACGAAATGTTGAAATGCTTATTGAAGAGTCGCTCAATGATATGGATGCCTTTATATCTGTAACTGGAAATAGCGAGACCAATATTATGTCCTGTCTTGTTGCTAAGTCTAAAGGTGTATTAAAAACAATTGCTCTAGTTGAAAATATGGATTACTTTCAATTATCCCATTCCATAGGAATTGACACTTTAATCAATAAGAAGCTTCTAGCTGCTAATAATATATTTAGACATGTCCGGAAAGGCGAAGTTGTCGCTATGACGAAGCTGAATAATATGAATGCCGAATTACTTGAGTTTATTGTTTCTTTATCTTCAAAAGTTTGTAATAAATGTATTAGAGATCTTGATTTTCCAAAATCTGCGATCATAGGAGGTGTTATTAGGAATGATATTGGCCTCATCGCATTAGGAGATTTTAAGATAGTGGCAGGAGATCGGGTTGTTGTATGTTGCCTTCCTCAATCTATTAGTAAGGTTGAAAAACTTTTCATTTAATGAGTTCTTTTAGGAAGCTTAATTATAAAATCATATTTCATTTAATGGGATTGCTGTTAACTGTTAATGGCGCTTTCATATTAATATCTGCACTAGTTAGTTATTTATACAAAGATGGCGTGGCTCTAGAAATGCTACTGGCAGGTATAGTAGGGTCTTCAATTGGAGGGTTTGTTATGCTACTAACTATAAAACATAGAAAGGAAATCAACAAAAGAGAAGGTTATGTAATTGTAACTTTTGGTTGGATATTTATGTCATTAGTTGGTACACTTCCGTATATTTTTACCGGGGCAATTCCAAGTTTTACCAACGCTTTTTTTGAAACAATGAGTGGCTATACAACCACTGGAGCAAGTATATTAAACGATATTGAGAGTATTCCTAAAGGTGTGCTTTTTTGGCGAAGTATAACGCATTGGATTGGAGGTATGGGAATTATTGTACTTGCAATAGCTATTTTACCTCTATTGGGAATTGGTGGTATGCAATTGTTCACTGCTGAAGCACCCGGACCTGGTGGGGATAAATTACATCCAAGAATTACAGATACTGCAAAACGATTGTGGTTAATTTATGTTGGGTACACCATAGCTGAAACTGTATTGTTAAAGGTAGCCGGAATGGATTTCTTTGATGCTATTAACCATTCCTTAAGTACCATAAGTACGGGAGGGTTTTCTACCAAGAATAACAGTATGGCTCATTGGAATGATCAGCCACTTATCCAATATATAGTCATGGTCTTTATGTTTCTTGCTGGGTCGAATTTTGTGTTAAGTTATTTTGCTTTTAAAGGAAAATTCAGCAAAATAATTAAAGATGACGAGTTTAAGACGTATTCACTTACAATAATTGCTTTTACAATTGTGGTTGCACTACTTGTTTATTTTCAGGCTGACTTGTCGAATTCAAGTGTTTTCCATCCATTGGTTTGGGGCCCTTTTGAAAGTGCTATTCGTCATGCTCTATTTCAGGTATTGGCAATAATTACAACTACAGGATTTGTAAGTGCTGATTATACGCTATGGACGCCTTTTTTAACTATTTTATTTTTAGGGCTTATGTTCCTTGGAGGGTCAGCAGGGTCTACGGCTGGAGGTATTAAAGTAATGCGTCATTTAATAATGATCAAGAATGGGATACTAGAATTTAGACGGACACTGCATCCAAATGCTATTTTACCAGTACGTTATAATGATAAGGCGATACCGCAACCTATTGTTTTTAACATATTAGGTTTTTTTATTCTCTATATGCTTTCCTTTATAATTGGGACACTGGTTTTTTCATGGCTTGGATTAGATTTTAAAACTGCCCTAGGGGGCGCAGCAGCTACCTTAGGGAATGTGGGTCCAGCTATTGGGGATCTTGGACCCGTAAACAACTATAGTAGTTTGCCTGATAGCGCAAAATGGTGGTCTGCTTTCTTAATGCTTATTGGACGTCTAGAGTTATTTACCGTGTTGATCTTATTAACGCCCTTCTTTTGGCGCAATAGATAGTTTCAAAGCAATTTCATTGACCAGAGTTTATCTTCGGAAAGTACTTCAATACTATTGAAATTAGATCCTGATACAATTAGCCTCTGAGAGACTTGTTTTTTGTTGGCCTTCGGAAGTAATACCTTAAAAACATAACCGTTATTTGTTATTCAACAATAATTCGTCTAACTTTTCCTAACTCATTGTTTCCTACTTTAACGAAGTAAACTCCTTGAGCTGCATAAGACATATCTAAATTATAAGAATATCCTTCACCGTTGTTTTCTAATTTATAATAAGCCAATCTTTGGCCTAATACATTAAATGCGGATAGCTCTAGTTCCTCAGTAACAGAAGTAGTTGCTAATGAAACATCAAAAATATTGTTCCATTGTTTATTACGATAAGCTCCGAGTTACTTAAATCGTTATCAATTAGTTAGTAACCATAACTCCAAACAGATAATTTTTGATAATCACTTATTGAGCCAATAGAATAGACATACAACTCATCATTAATTGGATCAGGACCTTCAGATACTGCTACCTGCGCTCCACCACTTAAGAATGTAAAAACCCATCTGTCTGTAACACTGTCATATGAAGTAGTTATACCAACTTAATTAAGTAATGTCGTATTCCTAATTTGAATTACTTTTAGTTAGAAAGAGCTTTCTTAATTCGTTTCATGGCTTCCTTGATATTGTCTTCTGAAGCTGCATAAGATATTCTAATACAATTAGGATCACCAAAGGCTTCACCGGTTACTGTTGCAACTCCTGCTTCTTCCAAAATAAAGAGTGAGAAATCGGAAGCCGATTGGATGAGATTTCCGTTAAGGGTTTTACCAAAATAATAAGAAATATCTGGAAATACGTAGAAAGCTCCCTCAGGTTCATTGGCTTTTATACCTGGGATATCTCCAAGCAAATTTAAAATTAGGGTGCGTCTTTCTTTAAAAGCATCGACCATAAACTGAATTTTACTTGGCGGATTTTCCAATGCGGTTATTGTAGCACGCTGGGCAATACAATTTGCTCCGCTGGTGATTTGCCCTTGCATTTTGTTGCAAGCTCTCGCAATCCATTCCGGACCTCCAATATAGCCAATTCTCCACCCCGTCATTGAATAGGCTTTAGAGACTCCATTCACAACAACAGTCTGGTTATACATATCCTCAAATTCAGCAATCGAGCTGTGTTTTCCAACAAAATTGATGTGTTCATAAATTTCGTCACTAATAACAACAATATTCGGGTATTTTACTAAGACATCTGCCAAAGCTCTTAACTCTTCTCTACTGTATACAGATCCGCTCGGATTACAAGGGGAACTGTATATAATCATTTTGGTTTTTGGAGTTATAGCCGCTTCAAGTTCCTGAGCCGTAACTTTAAAGTCATTTTCAATAGAAGTTTTTATTTCAATTGGAACACCACCCGCCAATTTAGATATATCCGAATAGCTTACCCAATAAGGAGCTGGAAGTAAAACCTCATCACCTTCATTTAACAATACCATCGCAAGATTTGCTAGAGACTGTTTCGCACCTGTTGAAACAACAATTTGACTTGGCGAGTAGGTTAGATTATTATCACGCTTAAATTTTGTAATTATTGCCTGTTTTAATTCTCCATATCCATCAACGGGTGAATAGGAATGATAATCATCATTTATCGCTTGTATGCCCGCTGCTTTTACAAATTCAGGAATGGTGAAATCAGGCTCACCTAAACTAAGTCCAATAATATCTTTACCTTCTTCTTTTAGTTCACGGGCCTTTGCCGCCATGGCTAAAGTGGCAGAAATCGCCATTTCATTAACTCTGTTTGATAATTTTGAATTCATTTTTAAACCGTAACGGCTGCGGGATTTAATCCCATTTGTTTTAAGTGTTTAAAATGTGCAATAAGAGCTTTTCTAGTAGTCTTATATTCGTTGTAGGGTAGGTTGAACTCTTTTGCAGTTTCCTTTACTATTTTTGATATTTTAGTGTAATGTACGTGACTTATATGCGGAAAAATATGGTGTTCTACTTGATGGTTTAAGCCTCCAGTAAACCAATTCATTATTTTATTTTTGGTTGCAAAATTAACCGTGGTAAAAAGCTGATGAATTGCCCACGTATTTTTCATCGTGCCCGAATCTGCTGGGAGGAAAACTTCTGCATCTTCAACAACATGGGCGAGCTGGAATACAACACTTAGAATGACTCCTGCGACATAATGCATAATAAAAAAGCCTATTAATATTTTCCACCAAACAATGTTGAAAAATAGCATTGGAATTACGATCCATAGTCCAAAATAGATAATTTTTGTAATAATTAAAATACTCCATTGTGTTGAAGGGTTTGGAAACTTACCGAAAGATAGTTTACGCTTTAAATAACGGTAGGTTTGTTGAAAATCTGTAGTGAGAGCCCAATTAAACGTAAGTAAACCATACAAAAACACACCGTAAAAGTGCTGAAATTTATGAAATGAATGCCATTTTGCATGTTTTGAAAATCGCAAGACTCGTCCAGCCTCCAAATCTTCATCATGACCGTGTATATTTGTGTAGGTATGGTGTAATACATTGTGCTGTACTTTCCAGTTATAAGCATTTCCGGCTAAAATATAAATACTGCTACCTAATACTTTATTAATCCATTTTTTTGATGAATAAGCCCCGTGATTAGCATCATGCATCACATTCATACCAATCCCTGCCATTCCAATACCCATTACTACAGTTAGAATTAACTGTAGCCAAGTTGGTAAACTCAATGTAAGAAGTAAGAAGTATGGCGTTAGGTAAATGGAAAACATTATTATAGTCTTTAGATGTAATTTCCAGTTACCACTCCGAGCTATATCATTGTCCTTAAAGTAGCCATTTACACGTTTATTTAGTGTTTTAAAAAAATTCACAGAATCTATTCTTGAAAAAGCTATTTGTTTGTTTACCACAGTAATATTCTTTAAAATTATTCCATAATAGGAAGTTACAAAAATACATATCTATTGCTTAAAATGCTCAAACCATACCATAAAATAATTAAAGAAAACCTATTTTTACCATTGATAACTTGATATGGAACTGCTTTTTAAATATTTCCCGGAACTCTCGGTAGAGCAACAAAGCCAATTTGGAAGACTTGCTGAACTCTACAAGGACTGGAACCAAAAAATAAATGTGGTTTCGAGAAAAGATATAGATGAGCTTTACTTAAGGCATGTGTTGCATTCCTTAGGAATTGCAAAAGTGATCTCTTTTCTGCCAGATGCAAGAGTTTTGGATGTTGGCACAGGAGGTGGGTTTCCGGGGATTCCGTTAGCCATTTTATTTCCTCAAACTCACTTTCATCTTGTGGATAGTATTGGAAAAAAAATAAAAGTTGTTGAAGAGGTTTCAAATGGGTTGGGGTTGAAAAATGTAGCGATTACGAACGCAAGAGTAGAGACAGTATCAGGTCAATACGATTTTATAGTAAGCAGAGCAGTGGCTCAGATGGAAACTTTTGTTCACTGGGTCAAAGGGCGTATAGCAAAGGAAAATAAACATGAGTTGAAAAACGGAATACTTTATTTAAAAGGAGGAGATCTCGAGGAAGAGCTCTCGCGTTATAAAACGGCCAAGATTTTTTCTTTGAATAACATCTTCGAAGAAGAGTATTACGAGACGAAGTGTGTAGTGCATTTACCCATGAAATACAATCGTTAGCTTCTTAATTTTATAATAATAAAAACGCCTATTAACAAAGTCAATAGGCGTTTTTATTATTTTACTACATCTTTTATCTTTTAATAAATTTGATAGTTTTCACAGCATTACCATTAGTAATTTTCACAAAGTAAGTTCCCGTAGTAAATTGAGAAACCTGAATTTGCTCTTCGATAGAAATATCATTCTTAGTATACAATATTTGTCCTAAGATGTTGTAAACCTCAATCGTAGAATTTTCAGCATTACTAATATTTAATACTGAAGAAGCAGGATTTGGATATATACTTAATCCTTCAAAATTAGTGTCATTTATACCCAGAACTACAACTCCGTCTGAATTGAAACTACTGCTTTCTCCAAAGCCAAAGTCTCCAGTACTTGAATAAAGTACTTGACTGTCACTGTCATACATCACTACCGAACTACCTCCATTTCCGTTAGCACTGCGAACTTCAAATTTATGGCAGTCTGCGCTAAAGGTTAGTGGAATGTTAAAAGATTGACTATTCAAGTAAGGTCCACCACTATAAAGAACGGTTCCTCCCGAATTTGTGATATCCCAGGTAATCTGAGATCCATTCGTTCCAGAATTTAAGATCAACGTTACGCTACCGGTCGCTGTAACGGCATTCTCAAATGTTCCAGAAGCGGTGTTGTTTGAGTTGTTATCATCACTACCCAAAGTAACTTCGAATGTGTTTCCTGCAGGATTAACTGTATAACCGATACCAGGTAGCTCAACAGTCTCATTCTGTAATGAAGTGATTGATCCACTCCAATTGTATGTTTCAACTGGTCCCGAATTCACAGAATAATTAATTGATAAAGAAGTAAGTGGGTCACTTCCTATATTTTGAATATTTACAGATGGAGTAATGTCAAAACCACATTGATCGTCAACTTCATTTACGTATCTAGCAAATGCATCGTTTGAATTCGCAAAACCAGAATAGGTTGGGAAGGCGCCAGCACCACTTGCAATTTCTTGTTGCGTTTCAGCAATAAAAGCTACTATTTCTAAATCACCCAATTCAACAGCTATTCCATTATAATCTGCTGGTATAGAATATGTCACTGTTTCATCAACAAAAGTACTCGTAGTTGTTGAGGGTATAGAAATCCCCCATTGACCGGTAAGCAAATATACTAACCTGTGCATGTGATTATAATTACTTCCTGCATTCCCACCAGTTTGCGGGCCTTTTGTGTTATTCTGAAGTAAAGCAATATTTAATAAGTTGGTTCCTTGTGGACTATTAGCTGTGTAATATCCCTCAACGTGAACCGTAAGTTCCTGAGTTTGAACATTAATATCGGCTTCAACTGCAACGTTTACGTAAGAGGGTTGTGTAAGTGTTGAATTTGCTCTACTGGTCCATTGTCCTCGATCCATTCCAGTAATACCACCAGAAAAAACATGGCGATTTACCGTACCTGAAGGGTAGAAGTTTACTCCAGATTGAGACCTTATTGCGTTACCAAATGTTGTTCTAAAATCAGGTTCATTTGGACCGGGGTTAGAAAAACCTCCAGTATGAATATTTATTAAAAAAACATTGCCCGGGTTGCTATCTTGAATGGCTTTAGCTATAGCATGACCAGAAGGACACCAAACACAATGTATACCTGTAAATTCTTCAAGTATTACTTTTTTGTTTTCTGGTGTTGTACTAACAATTGTCTGACTGTAAACGGTGCACGATAGAAGCGCAAATATTAGACAGGGAAATAATTTTTTAAGCATTGATTTATGGTTTTATGTTAACTTACATTATCAAAGCTTAAAAATACTATTTTTTTTTTAATAAAAAAATTTAACCTAAAAAACAAAAACATATAAGTTGTTGAAAATGAGTTATATAAAAATAACAACCCTATCGGATTAATAGGTTAATAGAGTTAATGTAAAATATTTAAATCTTAATAGTTTATATTATGATAATTTAAATATATGAAGTATTTTAGCCGAAAAGGCGAATTAATTTAATTTAAATATTTAATTAAAATGAAACAGAAAATACTTTTTTTGAGTTTATTATTTGTTGCAATCTCGAGCAACGCACAATACTCTATTGTTGACGGAGATGGAAATGTTTTTGTGGATGGACAAATAGTCGAATATAATACGGTAGCTTTTCCAGATGCTGAGTTAGAATTTTTTGTAACTAACAATGGAGCAGCTCCTATTAATATGAGAATTGATTTCGTAAGTGCTTTGAATATAAATACCCCGTCAGGATTTCAATTGTGTTTTGGAAATTGCTATTTTGATATTGAAGTAGGAGACTCGGTTCCTCCTGGTATAGGTTTCATTGCTATTGGTGCTAATCAAACTACTGGAATAGGAAATCATTTTTACGGTGATTATGCTGGAAGTGGAAGTGATATAGTAGATTATGTTTTTAGATTCTACGAAACGGATGGTGCTGGAGTTGATATTGGAAATGCCTTAACTTTTACATATCGCTATAATCCAACGCTAGGACTGGATGATTTAAACAAATTAAATGTAGAAATCGACTCAACGATTATTTCTGAAATTTTATCTTTGGAAACTACAGAGGCTTTAGATGTTATTATCTATGATTTACAAGGACGTGTTGTACTGAAACAAAGATTAGATGTTGGACATCAACAAATTAATATGTCCGATTTATCATCTCAAATGTATTTAGTGCATTTTCAGAATAATCGCGGCGTATCATATACTACAAAGGTTGTCGTGAAGTAACCTCTGGTATACTTACCATTTAAAAGGCCTGCTAAAATGAAAATTTATACAATAATTTTTATGTTAGTGGGTTTTTTCAGTTTTATGAGTCATTCATAAAATATAAGAATTGAGAGTTGTTATTTTTCAATGGATAACAACTAACCAAGAGCGCTCAAAGAAGACTGATCAGTTCTGAAAGTGTCCATAGCGAGAAGTTCCTATTTCAAAGCTATACATTCAAGAAGATCGGCTTTAATTATTCTTCTTTTTTTGCTTCGGAAAAATTTTGCTTTGGGAATTTGTTTCGAACGCCGTTTTAGACTAGCGTGGAGTCAGGACCTTACCATAATACCTTTTGCCAGAAACATCTTGTGATACTATTCATTAGGTAACTATCAAGGTCAGTAAAAATCGCTTCCGATGGTATGAGATTATTCTGTTAACAGGACTTAATCTGGTCTAATTAGTTAATAATAGATTCGTTTTTAACTGCGAAAAAAAATAAAAACCGCCTCAATTAAAGGCGGTTATCTTAATATAAATAATATATTTTTTAAAAACTAACTGAAAGATTTGCGCTTACTCCAGTATTCTCGGGCACGAATCTACAAACTCCACCCACGCATATTAACCCACCTCTTTGACGTCCATAATTTAAACCTAATCTAGTTCGCCCTTTAGAGTAGCTTCCACCAACATTATAATAGTGAATCCCACCTTCTCCTTCGTAATTATAGGCGTCGGCGATATACATTGCAAATCTTGAATTAAAGTTATACTCTAAAACACTTGCGACCCAGTTTTTTCGATCTTGCTCCGACCATAGGTGTTGTAAAACAAACCGTACCGACTTACCGCCGCCAAAACTATAAGTTCCTTCAAATACACCAATTTTCGCCTCAATGTCTCCTTGAGTGCCTGTCGGTCCGCCTAATGAAACCCCTTTGTCTATAATCAGGTCTTGGAAAGTCAAAACTGTGCTAAATTGCTTAGTAAGACGTCTTTTAATTTCAATACTAAAATCCCTAAATAACCGAGGTCCGGTTCCAATAAACTTTGCCTCATACCATCTGTTCTCCACATTGTATATGGCGTCAAGACCACTCCAATATGAAATGTTGAAAGCAATTTTCGTCCCATATTGTCCACCTAGTTTAGTTCCCTTTTTTATGGAATAAAATACATCGAATTGAGTTCCAACTTCACCAGATTGTTGGCCAAAAGATTCAATTACTAATCTCGGTTGTGCGTTGTAAACATAAATGTTAGTCAATAAATAGTCTTGTTGTTTTGTTAACGCTGGTATATAATTAATTACTTGTTGGTTGAATGTGTTACCATCGGCTAACCTATCGGAATAAAAGCTGAAATTCTCTAATCGTCTAAAGGTCCCATTTATTCCAAGACCTTTTTGCGCATATCCTGCATTCACCAGCATAGCCGTTCCGTCGTATAGTTTATTGGATACTAATGCCCCTTCATTCGCTACTACATCTGGATCCTTGGTTATAACTTCTATACCACCATAAAATTTACCTGCATCTATATCTAATCTTCCTCCATAGGCATTAACCGTGCTCGGAATCGTATCGTTTGTTCCTCTATCTTGGTACCTCCCTACATAACTTGCCCCAACAGTAATACCTACCTTTTCTATGTTTAACGCGCTACTTACATCGACATCTGCATTAATCCCTTGTATACTCCCATCAGATACTTCAAATCCGTTTCGTTGCTGACCAAACACCCCTGTCAAGTCCAAATAATCGGTTGGTTTGAAATTAACACGAACTCCTTTTAAAGCATTGTTAAGCCCTAATTGACGATCTTCCCATGAACGTAATATCAGACCACTTCCAAATTGCTCATAAAAATGACCTCCAGTGATGTCTAAAGTTTCATTTTTAAAATTCAAATAATAAGTGCCTATACCGTTTTGACCGTCATAGACAGGAGCGTATCCCAATAGTGCAGACGGGAGATAGGCTTCATATTGAACTCCGGCAGTAAACTCACCTAAGGAATAATTTAAAAGGATATAATTACTAGCTCTAAATTGATCTTCCGGAGCAATGAAATTAAGACCCTCATCGTCTAATAACCATTGTGAGTTGGATTCAAAGCTGCCAAAAAAGTATCCGTTATCCTGTGAGAGAATAGAACCGCAAAAAAGAATTGCAATTCCTAGAAATAAATTTTTCATAGAATAGAGTTGGTTGGTTAAAGGAATTAGTTAGAAAATTCCTTAATTTTTTCATAAAGTTCAAATTCAGATCCAGGACTATAACCTGAATGTCTGTAAACAATTTTATCATCTTTAACTAATAATGTGAGTGGGACAGTTGAAGCTCCAAGTGCGCGCTTTAAGTCATTATTAGAATCTAGAAGAATGGTATAATCCCACCCTTTGCCATTAATTAATGGTTTCACTCGTTTTACAGTGCGACTATCGTCAATAGAAATAGCAATTAGTTCAACATTAGTTTCATCTTGCCACTCGTCCCAAACTTCACTTATGGCATCAAGCTCTTTTAAACAAGGTACGCACCAGGTTGCCCATAGGGATACAATAACTACATTATCGCTAGTCACAACTTTCTGGAAATTTATTTTCTTACCTTCTGTTGTAGTAAGATCTACACTTGGTAATTCGTTTTGTGCAAACGCAGAAAAGGACAGTAAAAAACAAAATAGGGATACAATTTTTTTCATTTTTAAGATTCTAATTAAAAGGCAATAATAGGTAATATTATTTGGAAAATAAATTATAATCCTTAGATTTCATTTTCTATTACCCTATGGAAAAAGTATGGTATAAAACCTTTATTATTGCATTAGATTAATAATTCATTACGCTATGAAAAAAATAAAACTACCAAAATTAATAATTGCCTTTACACTTCTAGTAGCTTTGTCGTGTAGTAAAACTGAGGAAAATGTCTCTTTAACAGCCCCAACAGGGCAAATTACAGTTGACAAAATCGTTCGACAAGCTTCTCTTAGGAATCAAGTTATTCCTTTTGCAGTTCAGAATGAGATGGGAGACGATGTTACAGAAACGACAACATTTTATGTTGACGGGCAAGAAATTACAGGGAAGACTTTCTCTTCTCCAACGGTTGGGGACTTTGAAGTTTATGGTAAATACACCGAAAATGGAGTGCTTATTACTACCAATACTGTTCCTTTTAGTGTTATTATTCCGAAGAGGAAAGTTGTTTTAGAGGATTACACAGGAACTTGGTGTGGGTTTTGCCCAAAAGTTACCGCGGCGCTTGAAAATTTACATGCGCTCACCACAGACGTCGCTGTTGTTGCTATTCATCAAACTGCCAGTAGCCTCCCAGATCCTTTGCATTTTGAAGATTTTAATATATTGAAAGATGCCTTTTTTGAAAATCAAGGTCTTCCGGTGGCAAGAATTAATAGGACAGGGGTTTGGGAGGACCCATATAATGCAGATATTGTTTTATCGATGGCCGGTGTTGAAACAGATTTAGCGATAGCAATCCTTTCGAGATTAGATGGTAATACACTTACGGTTCGAACCGACGTAGTTTTTGAAAATGGTTCTTTAAGCGGTGATAAGATTGTTGTATATCTGCTTGAAAATGGTGTTGTTCACGCTCAAACTAATTATTTCAACACAGATATGACAAGTCCATATTATCAACAAGGAAATCCTATTCCAAATTTCGTTCATAACGACGCATTAAGACTCTCTCTTACTCAAGTTTTGGGTGATAATATATCTGCTACTGCCGAATTAGAGGAATTCAGTAAAACATTCACAATTACCATTCCCGACGACTATAACAAGGCGAATCTTAGTTTGGTCGCAATGGTTGTAAGTGATGATAATAGTGCGAGAAATGCTCAGTTTGCAAATGTAATCGAGGATAAAGCCTACGAATAATATAAACCTATTCTAATTAAAAAACCCGAAACATATGTTTCGGGTTTTTTAGTTTATTTAAGAAAGATTATCCTAAAAATGGGTAACGGTAATCCGTCGGAGTTACAAAAGTCTCTTTAATCATACGAGGTGAAATCCAGCGGTATAGATTTAATTTACTTCCCGCTTTATCATTTGTTCCACTTGCTCGGGCCCCTCCAAAAGGTTGTTGTCCAACAACAGCTCCCGTAGGCTTGTCGTTTATATAAAAGTTTCCAGCTGCATTTTGTAGCGCTTTAACTGCTTCTTCTAAGGCATAGCGATCTTCGCTGAGCACAGCACCGGTTAAGGCGTATTCGCTCGTTTCATCTACAATCTGAAGTGTTTTACTCCAATCGTCATCATCAAAAAGATAGACCGTAAGTACGGGTCCAAAAAGTTCATTACACATGGTCGTATATTTAGGGTCGTCCGTTACAATTACCGTAGGCTCAATAAAATAACCTTGGCTCTTATCATAGTTTCCACCTGCAATAATCTTGGCATTCGAGTCTTCTTTCGCTTTGTCAATATACGAAGCTAGTTTGTCGAATGACCCTTCATGAATTACAGCCGTAATGAAATTGCTCATATCCTCTGGCGATCCAATTTTAAGAGTGGCCATTTCTTTAATTAATTCTTTTTCGACATCCTTCCAGATGCTTTTAGAGATATAGCAACGGCTAGCCGCACTACATTTCTGACCTTGAAATTCAAAAGCCCCTCTAATCATAGCAACGGCTACTTGTATCGGATTTGATGATTTATGCGCTACAATAAAGTCTTTTCCGCCAGTTTCACCAACGATTCTAGGGTAGGTCTTGTAATTGTGAATATTAGTTCCGATTTTTTGCCAGATACCTTTAAAAACATCTGTAGAGCCAGTGAAATGGACGCCACTAAAATCTGGACTTGCTAAAACAGTATCGGTAATCATTACTGGATCACCCATTACCATATTAATAACTCCTGCAGGAACTCCTGCTTCTTTAAATATATCCAGGATAATTTTTGCTGAATACATTTGACTATCGCTGGGTTTCCATACAACCACATTACCCATAAGTGCTGCACTAGCAGGCAAGTTTGCTGCAATTGCCGTAAAGTTAAATGGCGTGATCGCATATACAAATCCTTCTAAAGGACGATATTCAAGACGGTTCCATGCGCCTGAGGTCGATTCGGGTTGTTCCGCATAGATTTCAGTCATATACTGAACATTGAATCGAAGAAAGTCTATCAATTCACAAGACGCATCAATTTCTGCTTGATATATAGTTTTGGACTGCGCCAGCA
Organism: Flavobacteriaceae bacterium; assembly: GCA_047614245.1. Taxonomy (GTDB): domain Bacteria; phylum Bacteroidota; class Bacteroidia; order Flavobacteriales; family Flavobacteriaceae; genus Ulvibacter. The sequence continues at coordinate 1,218 of JBLHIC010000020.1, read as the reverse complement.
TAGTAGCGGCATTGATTTTTGCACGATATGGTCCAGCAATCAACTCGGCGGCACGTAGAAAAATTGCGGCACGTTGCTCCCAAGGAGTATTTGCCCATTTTTTTCGAGCTTCTAAGGCAGTAGAAATTGCACTTTCAATATCTTTTTTCTCAGCTTTATGATAGGTGCCTAAAATGTGTTTGTGATCGTGAGGAGGTGACATTGTTCCAGTGTCTCCTGTTTTTACGTTTTCACCATTGATGTACATAGGTACTTCAACCGTGCTCTCATACATTTTTTTATATGTTGCAGATACTGCGGCTCGCTCAGGCGAACCAGGTGCATAATCCTTAATTGGCTCATTCACTGCTATTGGTACTTCAAAAAATCCTTTTCCCATTTCCGTTTTTCTTAGATTTAATTAGGTGGCAAATGTACAAAAATTAGCAGCTCATTTTCATAAAATTAAATTAACAAAACTTGAAGTTTATTTTAGAAAACTATTTCTTAATATTGAATATTTAAAAAAACGTTTTGTAAGTTTCAGAACTGAAAAAAGCCGAATTTCCCTATGTGCACAGTTACATTTATTCCTAAGTCTCTTGGCGGATTTACTCTGACCTCAAATAGAGATGAGGCACCTAGTCGTAAGGCGATTCAACCAATGGTTTATAATGTTAATGGTGTTGAATTAGTATACCCAAAAGATGAAGTTGCCGGCGGAACATGGTTTGGCTTAAGTAGTAAAAAACGTTTAATTTGTTTATTGAATGGCGGTTTTACCGCACACGAAAGAGAAGATAGTTATAGGAGTAGTAGGGGGAGTATTGTGCTGGATCTATTGGTTGCTGAAGATGTGTTAGTGGCAATAGATATTTACAATTTTAATGGTATCGAACCCTTTACAATTATCTTAGTGGATTGGGGAAAGGAGCTCGTTTTATACGAATTAGTTTGGGATGGAAGTATCTCGCATTTATCAGAAAAACCTTTGGCGCCGAAAATTTGGTCTTCTTCTTTGTTGTATTCTGAAGAGGTAAAGAAGAAAAGAGAAGCTTGGTTTTCAGAATTCATTTTTAACAATTTAAATCCATCTGAAGCAGAATTACTAGAATTTCATAAAACAGCTGGAGAAGGGAGTAAGGAAACAGATTTAATAATGGATCGGGGTTTCGTAAAAACTAAAAGTATTACGCAGCTTTCAAAATTAAAATTTGCTACCTTTAGATACGAGGATCT
>JBLHIC010000019.1:0-34193 GCA_047614245.1 Flavobacteriaceae bacterium | reverse complement strand
GCAACCCTCACCGAGGCAGATGGAATACGTAATGGTCCCGATTATTTAGGAGCGACCATTTACTACCCTGCAAACGCTACGCCGCCGTTTGCAAGTATTGCAATCGTACCTGGATATACTGCGCCTCCTTCAAGTGTTGCAGAATGGGGTCCTTTCTATGCTTCTCACGGAATTGTAACCATTATTATAGGGACGAATTCTATTTTCGATCTTCCAGAGGACCGGGCTATTGCCCTGTTAGACGCCTTGGAAACCATTAAGCAGGAAAATACTAGAGCCTCATCTCCGCTTGAAGGAGCACTAAACTTAGATCAATTGGCTGTGAGCGGATGGTCTATGGGTGGCGGCGGTGCGCAAAGAGCAGCTGTACTTGACAATACCATTGCTGGTGTTGTTGCCCTATGTCCATGGCTCCCTAACGCTCAACTTAATCATCAAAGTCCTGTGCTAATTTTTAGTGGTGAGGATGATACTGTAGCACCTCCTTCGCAACACGCAGATCTTCATTATAATGCAACGCCAACTACAACTGACAAAGTACTATTCGAAATTGCAAATGGTAATCACTCCGTTGCTAACACCCCTAATGGTGGAGGCGGTTCTGTTGGTAAAATAGCGCTGTCGTGGCTAAAACTGTATGTAGAAGAAAATGATTGTTATTGTCCTTTATTAACAGATGATCTCTTAATCAATCCTCCAGCTGCATCCAAGGTAGCCCAAGATTTCGAATGTGAATTATTAGGAGTCAATAAGCAAGAATTGTCCATTGGACTTTATCCTAATCCAACGAACAACATCGTCAATTTAGAAATTCTTGAAGACGTTCATTTTGAACTCATTTCGCCCTTAGGGCAGCACATATTAAAAGGAAACCTAAGTGGGGATAACAAACAAATTGACTTGTCGCAATTTCCCGCAGGTATGTATTACTTGTGCATAGAAGGTCAAATTAATAAGCTTATTAAATATGATTAACACCAATTTAACAACACGTATTACATAATCAAATTGGTATTAGGTTCTCGATACAATCCCGATTTCCATCGGGATCGCTCGAACTGACATTATCGATGGGTTGCCATTAATTACTCCGAAAAATATAAACCAACAGTAATTGAGAAGAAATCGATCAAAATCATTCCCATCTTATTTCCCAGGAAATACAGCTCTTCTTTTATCTAAAAACGCCTGCGTCCCTTCTTTAAAATCGGCTGTTCCGAAACATCTACCAAATTCGGAGATCTCAGTATCAAAACCATTTTCACCATCCTCGAAGTTTGCATTTATCGCCACGATCGCAGCTCCTATTGCAACGGATGAATTTCTCATGATCTTACCAGCTATTTTTTCAGCAAACTCAAGCAAGTCTTCTTGTGCAGTCACATGATTTACGAGCCCGTATTGAAGTGCCAGGTTCGCATCAATCATTCCAGCCGTCATTATCATTTCCATCGCTCGACCTTTCCCTACTAGTTGAGGCAATCGTTGCGTTCCGCCATACCCTGGGATAACCCCCAATGAAACTTCTGGGAGCCCTAATTTCGCATTATCACTTGCGATCCTAAAATGTGCCGCCATTGCTAATTCCAGTCCGCCACCTAAGGCAAAACCATTTACAGCGGCAATTACTGGTGTCGATAAATTCGCGACATAATCAAATAACATTGCTTGTCCGTCGGCAGCCAGTTGCCCTCCTTCGGTTACAGAGAAATTTGCAAACTCACTAATATCGGCTCCAGCTATGAATGCTTTTTCTCCACTTCCAGTGACTATAATCACTTTAGTCTGTTTTGACTCATCGGCTTCTTTAAACGCTTTATGTAGCTCCTTTATGGTAGCACTATTTAATGCATTTAGTTTTGAGGGGCGGTTAATGGTAATTGTCGTAATCCCATTGTCGTGTTCAGATAGAATATTTTCGTAGCTCATAGGTTCCATTTATCAATAAAAAGTTAGTTTCCCTGTGAAGCAAAATTACAAAATCCTTAAACCACTTTTGGGAAAGTTACAATAAATGTGGTTCCTTTTTCCAAAGAAGAATCTAGGATAATATGCCCATTATAGGTTTCTACAATGTTTTTTACCATAGCCAGGCCGAGTCCCATTCCGCTTGATTTTGTAGTGAATTTAGGCTCAAAAATCTTATGCTTATATTCTTCAGAAACACCAACCCCATTATCTGTAACTGATATAGAAACAGAATGATCTTCAGATAAAACTCTCACGGAAATTCTAGGTTCTTCAGGTTGCTTTTGAGCAATCGCATGAACGCTATTCTTGACAAGATTCGTAACAACTCGAATCAATTGCGTTCGATCAAATTTTATGATAATTTCATCCACTTCCGAAGAGAAATAGATATAATCTTCATTAAAAATATCAAGAGCCAGTTTGGTAATCTTCACAATATTTAGCGTTTCATCCTTTTGCGCAGGCATGGTGGCATAGGTTGAAAAAGCAGAAGCAATTGAGCTCATGGTATCGATCTGCTGAATTATTGTATTGGTATACTCATCCAGTTTCTCGTGTATATTTGGATGGCTTGGGTCAAACTTCCTTTGAAAGCTCTGTACCGTCAATCGCATAGGTGTCAACGGGTTTTTAATCTCATGAGCCACTTGTTTTGCCATTTCTCTCCAAGCGGCTTCTCGTTCGCTTGCAGCTAACTGAGCTGCACTATTTTCTAACTCATCGATCATACCATTATAAGCATTTACCAAGGTCGAAATTTCCTCAGAAGTATCTTTGATTGATATCTTCTTATTTTTTTTGTTCAGACGTGTTTCTGTAATCTTTTCACTTATTTCATTTAAGGAGCGCGTAATGTACTTTGAAAGGAAATAAGCCAGTACAACAGCAATAAGTAACATGAAAAAATAAGCAATCCCGAGACGTGATAAATTTTCTCTTAGTTCCTTTTTAATGAAACCATCATCTTCAATATACGGGAGGTTTAGAATCGCCAGAGGCTTAAAGTGTGAATCTGTAATGTAGGTATAAGAGGATCTATATTCTTGTCCTTCCTCTTCAAATTCCTCAGTGTAACTTTTAGCGGCCGATTGTTTTAACGCATCTAAGGCGTGTTTTTTCATCCTTGTTCCAAAGGTGTCTATAATAAAGGAAGCCTTAGAAGATTTTAGCAGATTACCGTTCAAATCGTATAGGTAGATTTCTAGATTATGAATAGCCTTTAGCTCGTGTATTTTTTCTTTAAAGATAAGCGGAATTTGATCGGTCTCTACTGGATAGGTAGTGTTTTTAAGAATGAAATCAATGTTCTTTCTTATATTTTCTTCCTTTCGTGACAAGCGTTCTTTATGATAGTCTTCTGCCTCTTCTTTGTATTGATATACCGTAACTATTGCAATAAGTACAGATGCACCTAAAAGCAACAACAACATTGCTAAAAATATTCTAAATCGAAGCGATCTATAAAAAGTCATCTATTGATATTTATTCGGGAAGATAGCAATAATTGCACCAACTTTTGAGAAATTTGTTCTTGTGTGATCCAAAGAGAAGGTCTTAAAAAACCTGTTTTATTTTGTTCTTTTACCGATTCAGTAAATAAATAATTCTAATATTAATACTCTCTTTTATTACCTTCTCTAATCCTTTTGTAAAATTTATAACCCAGCATTATTAAAACCGAAAATAATACAATTCCAATAACACCATAAATCCAATTTACTGCGTTTCTGAGCGTCACCAAAAATACAACCGAAAAAAGTATAATCGTTGCCCCCTCATTGAACAAGCGCATAAAGTTTGAAGAATGTTTTATAACGCCTGCCTGCAGTTGCTTATATATACTATTACATTTCAAATGATAGATAATTAACAATCCTACAAAGCCAAGTTTCACCTGCATCCAGGCGTCTGAAAGGTAAAATGGACGCAAAACGATAAGCCAAACCGCAAATAGCAAAGCTAATATCATTGAAGGCCAGGCAATAATTAACCATAGACGTTTCGCCATTATCTTAAACTGATCCCCTAATATTTCTTTATCTGGAGAAGGTTTTTGTGACGCTTCAATTTGGTATACAAATAGTCGCACTATATAAAATAAGCCCGCAAACCAGGTAATAACAAATATTAAATGAAGTGCTTTTATGTAGTTATATTCCATACTAATTCCCTGCGCAAGCAGGGATCTCTTATTTATTCCCTGCGTAGGCAGGGATTACTTTCTTATTAACTAAATTATTCTTTGTCCTCCTCAATAAAAAGGTAGTTCAATTTTTTCTGATTAAAAGCCGAATTAAAAGCTGAAATCTCTTCAGAAATTAATTGGTCAAATTTAGTCAACTCAATATTTATTTGACGAGACAACTCATTCTTTACCGCTAAATCCTGATGCGTGGGTGGAAAGTCATCCATCCCAACCAAACTATTTAAATGTGCTAGTTTATTGGTCAATCTAATTGGAAAATTCAAAGGGTCTTGACCACTCTTATTCTTTGTTTGATACAAGGCCTTTTCAATTTTTGAAAACGACTCACTCAATTTCTTTGCTTTCTCAACCAAGTCCTTTATTGCTTTATCTTCTTTGTATTGTTTCTGAAACGCCTCCAACTGACTGTTGATTTTTCGAATTTTTCTAATCGATTTATGAGCCTTGTCTACTGTATTATTTACGTCTGTGATAAAATCAAATTGTCGCTGCATTCCCGCCAAATCCGTTTCCGAATTACCATCAGGAATTATATTTAAGGGCTTCGAATAACTTTCATCATCGACCGTTAAAACCACTTTATACTCTCCGGGCACAGCCATAGGGGCAGCCGTACTTCCCCACCATAAAATCATCCCTTTCAACTCTTCAGCTCCATCCCCTCGCAAGTTCCAATTATGAACATTTGAACCTTTCTCAACTGTAAGTTTATTCTTTTTTTCTTTACTCCCCTTGGTTGTAAATGATTTGATTGTATCTCCCTGCTTAGTCAGATAACTAATTTTAACCTCTTTCCCATCAGGATTATCAACATTGAAATAGGTCATAACCCCGCTCGGGTGATTTGTTCCAGTAGTTAAAGACTCACTGTTTGATCTCCCGCCCATTCGATACGCATCTTTGGGTTTGTAGAGGAAGTTTTCTTTATTCTTTGCTTCTGAAAGTTGATGCAACAGGTTCAAATCATCAATAATCCATAGACTTCTTCCTTGTGTAGCAACTATTAGATTATTGTCTTTTACAGCTAAATCTGTAATAGGAACTATGGGCAAATTTAACTGAAATGTCTTCCAATTGTTCCCGTCATCAAACGAAATATACATTCCTGTTTCGGTTCCAGTGTAAAGAATACCTTTTTGTTTTGGGTCTTCACGAAGTACTCTCGTAAAATGTTCTGATGGAATTCCGTTGGTGATTTTTCTCCAGGTCTTTCCAAAGTCATTTGTCTTATATAAATAAGGTGCGAAATCTCCCGTCTTGTATTTGGTTCCTGCAACATAGCAGGTTCCTGCATCAAAAACTGAAGGTTCTATACTATTAATCATCATCCATTCGGGCATTCCTTTAGGAGTAACGTCTTCCCAATTAGCACCTCCATCTTTTGTAATATGAATCAATCCATCGTCACTTCCTGTCCATATCACTCCCTCTTTCACAGGGGATTCTGCAGCAGCAAAAATCGTACAATAATATTCAACCGAGGTATTGTCTTGGGTAATTGGACCCCCAGAAGATTTTAATTTTGTTGGATCATTCCGAGTTAAATCGGGACTCAATAACTCCCAACTTTCACCCTCGTTCGTTGTTGCGTGCAAATGGTTGGAAGCGGTGTACAACTTCTTCGGATTGTGAGGTGAGAAAAATATCGGGAAATTCCATTGAAATCGATATTTCATATCCTCGGCCCCATGACCCATGGGATTATCGGGCCAAACACTAATACTTCGAATCGTTTCAGTTTTATGATTGTAACGCGTTAAGAAACCATCGTAACTACCTCCATAAACTATATCATTATTCAATGGGTCAATAGCGATGTGAGCGCTTTCTCCTCCTGCAGTTTCTTCCCAGTCATCTTCATTTATACTTCGTCCTTCATTTCTATGTGTTATTCGAATGGTAGAATTGTCCTGTTGTGCCGCATATATTTTATACGGAAAGGAGTTGTCTGTAGTAACTCGATAAAACTGAGCGGTTGGTTGGTTGTGGTAGGTACTCCACGTTTCCCCTCCGTCATAGGTTGTTTGCGCTCCCCCATCATCTCCAATCACCATTCTGTTAGGATCTTCAGGTGCAATCCATAAATCGTGATGATCGCCGTGAGGCGCATTGAAGGTTTCATAGGTTTTACCGCCGTCGGTACTTTTATGATAGCGAACATTAAGCACGTAAACAATATCTTCATCTTGTGGATCGGCATAAATGCGGGTGTAATACCAAGCCCGTTGTCTCAGTTTTCTTTCGCTGTTTATATTCTTCCAAGTATCCCCTCCATCATCACTTCTATACACACCACCTTTTTCTTTGTTCTCAACGATAGCCCAAACACGGTCACTATTTACAGGCGAAACTGTTACCCCAATAATCCCTAAAGTATCTGTTGGAAACCCTTTATTCTTTGAAATTTCTTCCCAACTCTCTCCGCTGTCAGTACTTTTCCATAGCGCAGAACCATCGCCACCACTACTTAAACTATAAGGGGTTCTTCGTATATTCCACGTAGAAGCATACAAAACTCTTGGATTACTTGGATCTAGAATTAAATCTACTGCACCCGCATTCTCGTTGGCAAATAGTGTTTTCCGCCACGTATCTCCACCATCCGTACTTTTATACACTCCTCTTTCTTGAGAAGGCTTATATATATTTCCTAGAACACCAGCATATACAATATTGTGATCTTTAGGGTGAACCGCAATCCTCGGTATATGTCTGCCGCTGGCAAGTCCCATTTGCTTCCACGTCTTTCCTGCATTTTCAGTTTTCCACACCCCATATCCTGAGGATACATTTCCACGAACCGTTTTTTCACCGCCTCCAACATAAATCACGTTTGGATCACTAGGAGCAACCTCGATTGCACCAATAGAACCTCCAAAAAAACCATCAGACAGGTTTTTCCATGTTCTTCCTCCATTTTTAGTTTCCCAAACACCTCCACCTGTTGCTCCAAAATAGAAAAGGTTCGGTTTACCAGGAACCCCTGTAACAGCAGCACTCCTCCCACCCCTAAAAGGTCCCAAAAGACGATAGTCCAAGGCATCGTATAATTTCTCGTCATAGGTCTGAGAATACGTAAATGATGAGAAGATTCCGAAGAAAAGAAAAACAAAAATTAAGGCGCGAGTTTGAAAGGATTGCATCGTTTTTAGTTGATAAATTTGTTTAAAGATAGCCGTTCAATTTCATTTCTAAAAATCTAACCTCTGCAATTTTTTTCAATAAAATCAATCCACCTTGATCTCGATATGTTTAATCAGTTTTTGATTCTTTGGAGTATATGGGGTTTTCACCAAAACATATTCTATGGCATCAATTCTAGCTTTCGTCTTTCTGTTGGCCTTTATGATAATCCTTGGTGAAATTTGAGCACTCGTTTTACGGAATATCCTTTTCTTGTACAACGTATAATAGTCACAAAGTGCAAGTGCGCTTCTATCCACCTCACTATATTTCCACTTTTTTTGTTGAATTTTATTTCTTCAAACCGCTTTTATTGCTCCTCGCTAGAAATTGAAAAAGAAAATTTATAAGGCGTGATTCCGATTCAATTAGAATACGTTCAATTGATTCATGAAAGCCATTAACAGCCGTATTAGTCAAATAAAAGTAGCTATTACTATCTTAAATCTCTTCTTACTGCCTTGTTTAAATAATAACCTGTAACAAGAGTTGAAAGAATGTCTGCTATGGGAAACGAAATCCAAACACCAAGGACACCAATAAAATTAGGCAATATTAGAACCAACGGAATCAAGAAGAAACCTTGTTTCGTCAAACTGAGAAGTAAAGCAGGTATTGCCTTTCCAATTGCCTGAAAATAAGACGCTCCAATCAATTGAACCACAATAATAGGTGTTGCGGCAAAAACCCACCTTAACGCGGAAGGGGTTCTGCTTAAAATTTCTTCGTTCTGAGCCAAGGTCGCGGCACTTAATCCTTCCCTATTACTCACGAAAATTGAAACAATATCTGTTGGAAAAATCATAATAATCGCAAATATTATCAAGGCCAGAGCGCCCGAATATTTAATCGAAGTATTAATCGATTCTCGAACTCTTTCAAATTTTTGAGCTCCATAATTATACCCTGCAATTGGCAAGAATCCTTGATTTACCCCTATTACAGGAAATAAAGCAAACATGAGCATTCTACTAATAATTCCATAAGACGCGACGTCCAAAGCATCTCCATGAACGATGAGAATATTGTTCAATAAAATTGTTAAAACACTAATAACGGCCTGCCGAGCCAATGTCACCGAACTTAAACTACTAATTTCACCAACAATATTTCTTTTGAGTTTAAAGGATTCCCAAGTAAGCCGAAGATCACTTTTCACAATGAAGAACCAAAGTACAAATCCAAAGCAAATCGCATAGGAAATAAAAGTAGCCCAGGCAGCGCCTTCCATTCCAAAGTCAAAAACATTGATGAGGATATAATCCATAAAAATATTACCTATTGCTGGTAACATCATGGCATACATCGCGAATTTTGGTTTGCCTTCCGCTCTTATCACATTATTCCCCATCATGCACATGGCAAGCATCACGATTCCGTACATTACTATACGATAATAGGTAAGTGCTAGCTCTTTAAAGGAATCATCCGCGCCAAAAAATTCTATAAGATAATTTTGAAAAACAAGACCTAGAATAGCTAGGATGCCCGAAACTAAAAAGGTTAAGGTCGTCTGATTCCCGAAGACCTGAAGTGCTTTTTCATTATTGCCGGAACCCAACGCCCGAGACAAGACAGAACTCCCGCCAATACCAATTGCCAAACCAATGGCTCCAATAAAAAAAGTAATAGGAATTACGACTGTTATTGCTGAAATCGCCAACGGACCTATCCAACGCCCTACAAAAATAGTATCAACTATCATGTTCAGCGACATTACCAAAATCCCGATAGACGCAGGAACTGCTTGTTTTATAAGTAATTTACTAATAGAGTCGATTCCAAGAGAATCGGATTTCTTGGGATTCGCCATTAAGCTATTGCCGTTTTCACATCTTTAATCCTCCATTCATCAATCCAACCAGTCATTACTGTTGCCCAATCATCTCGATCATTGAGACAAGGAATTACAGTAAACTCCTTTCCTCCCACTTCATGAAAAATCTCCTCTCCTTCCATAGCTATTTCCTCGAGTGTTTCTAAGCAATCACTCACAAAAGCTGGAGTTACTATTGCCATTTTTTTAACTCCCGCTTTTCCCAATCGCTCAATAGTACGATCTGTATATGGTTGCAACCAAGGGTCAAAACCTAATCGAGATTGGAAAGATGTTGAAAAAGTTCCCTCTTTTAAACCCAACTTTTCTGCAACCATCCTAGTTGTTTCTTTACATTGGTGACGATAGCAAAATTCATGAGCCTCTGAAGGTGTTACGCAACAACTGCCATCAATCTTGCAATGTGACTTTGTGATATCACTTTTTCGAATATGTCGTTCTGGAATACCATGGTAACTGAACAACAATTGTTCGTAATCCAAATCTTTTATTTTTTCAGAAATACTTTTAGAAAGTACTTCTATGTATTCTGGTTTATGATAAAATGCCGTTAATGATTTGATTTCCAGCTTTGGAAAAAATTCGTTTTTCAATAAATCAATTGCAACATCAATGGTTTCAGTAGTTGCCATTGCAAATTGCGGATAAAGAGGCACAACTAAAATATCATCAACACCTTGATCGACCAATTCCTGCATCCCTTTCTTCAGTGTCATACTTCCATAACGCATTGCCAAGGCAATTGGAACCGTCGTTTTTTCCTGAATTTTTTTCTGCAATCTTTCAGAAAGCACTATCAAAGGGGAACCTTCTTCCCACCAAATTTTTTGATATGCGGCTGCCGATTGCTTTGGACGGGTGTTTAATACGATACCTCTTACCAGTAAAATACGCGCCCATCGAGGCACGTCAATAACACGTGGATCCATTAAAAACTCACCAAGGTACTTTTTTACATCCTTCGGACTTGGACTGTCAGGCGAGCCAAGATTAACAAGGAGAACTCCTTTCTTCATAAGCGATTTTTTAGAAGTACAAAAATAACACCTAAGAAGTAAATGAAACCCAAAATATCCTTAAAATTGTTCTGAAGTTTGGTATTAGTTGTTTAAACCCATCACATATTTCTTTGGAGTTGTTCCAAATTTTTTCTTAAAAGAAGCAATAAAATGACTCGAAGTACTGTATCCTACCTTAAGACCAACCTCATTTACGTTATGGGATCCGGTTGCTAACATTTGACGTGCTATCTCCATTTTATAATCAAAAAGAAAGCTAAAAACAGAATCTCCATAAATTTGCTTAAACCCTTCCTTTAGACGATTTAAAGGAAGCTGAATTTCATCAGCTAATTCCTTTAATGTCGGAGGCTCAGCCATTCTTGAAATAATAATGCTTTTGGCTTTTTTAATCTTCGCTTTGTTGTCTTCATCTATCAAAAAGGGACATTGTTCTGTGTCTGCATCAACTGGCCTATTAAAATATAGGCTCAGTAATTCGTATGCCTTACCTTTAAAATATAACGGCTTTATTGAAGGATGAAGATTGTAATTCATCAGTTGATTTAACACAATCGACATCGATGGAGAAATATGCGCATCTTTATAATACTTACGGTTTTTATTTTCCTCACTTAGAAAGGTAATATAACTAGCTTCGGTAGAAAACAAACCGTGAAATTTTTTAATAGGTAGTAAAACTGAAAGAACCCAAGATTTCCGATCTACAGTGAGGTTTAGAGGTAAATCTCGCTCTGGATTATATAGGAGTAAGGAATTGTTCTCTAACAATGGCAATATATAATTCCCATCATTAAAACTAAAACGCGCTTGACCTTTTAAACAGAAGTGAAATTGAACAAAATTTGACCCCACTTCCCTCTTATAATGAACGTCGTTGCCTATTTCATTGTTAAATGCCAATATATAAAAGCCTTCTTCTATAATTGTCTCATTATAAACTCCTTCTGAAATATTTTTTGTAGAAATCATAGGTCAATTCTTTATTCTAAACGATAGTTCAGTGTTAAAAAGTAGGGTTATTCTTTTTCAAGCTGTTTTAAATCACAGTAACTACTATGATTAAAAAGACAAACTTTGAGCGACATTTTTATGAAAAGTATCTAAATTCATTTTCTTTATTATTTAGATTTATTCTAAATAATAAAGAAAATGAATTCTTTTAAGCACCGAATTTAGGGGATTTCAATGACATATGTCATATTTTAATTAAAATTAACAGTTGGCGATACTATTGATGCGCCTAGCGTTACTTTTAGATAAAAAATGCCACTACATTTGCACCGTTAGGTATATATATGAGTAAAAATAAAACTTCTTTGCAAGTGGGTAACTTCTACGCTATTGGTCTTAACTATAAAAAGGCGGATGCAGAAATCAGAGGACATTTTAGCCTAGATGAAACTGCGCAAATCAATTTATTGACTCAAGCGAAGAAAGAAGGAATCCCTTCTCTAATTGTTATTTCAACCTGTAATCGCACAGAACTATATGGTATTGCTCAACATCCTTTTCAAATAATTAAACTTTTATGTGAGCATACAAAAGGTTCCGTGGAGGAATTTGAAAAAGTAGCTTATATCCATAAAGGCAAAGAAGCAGTTTCTCATCTGTTTAAAGTCGGAACTGGATTAGACAGTCAGATTCTTGGGGATTTTGAAATTATTAGTCAGTTAAGAAAAGGTTTCAGACGGTCAAAAAATATAGGTCTGTTAAACCCTTTCACAGAAAGGCTTGCAAACGCTGTTATTCAGGCTAGTAAGAGAATTAAAAACGAAACTAAGATTTCAAGTGGAGCTACATCGGTCAGTTTCGCGGCAGTTCAATATATCTTAGCGCGCGTCCCCTATGTTTCTGAAAAAAATATTTTACTTTTTGGAACAGGTAAAATTGGAAGGAATACCTGTGAAAATTTAACCAAGCATACTAAGAACGAAAATATAACCCTTATCAATCGGACGAAGGAGAAGGCAGAAAAGATCGCTGGAAAATTCAATTTAATAGTTAAGGATTATGCAAACATTCAAAGTGAAATTGCGCAATCTGATGTAATGATTGTTGCAACAAGCGCACAACAACCTACGATATCTAAAGAATTGCTCTTTCTTAAAAGACCCCTTCTTATTTTGGATCTTTCCATTCCGAAAAACGTGGCCAGCAATGTTATTGACAATGAACTAGTAACCCTTGTTCATTTAGATGATTTAGCAACTGTAACAGATAACACCTTGGAGCAAAGAGCATCGCAAATTCCGCTTGCTAAAACTATTATTAGCGAAGTTGAAAAAGAATTTAATACTTGGGCCGAAAACCGAATATTTGCACCGACAATTAAGGCTCTCAAAGTAAAACTTGCCGAAATAAAATCTGGTGAAATTAATTTTCAACGTAAGAAAATTACTAACTTTAATGAAGAGCAAGCAGAAATAATTAGCAACCGTATCATTCAAAAGATAACCACACATTTTGCGAATCATTTAAAGAATGACGCCTACCCAACCACCGAAAGTGTAGATTTAATTAATAAGGTGTTTCAAATTTCAACTTCAGAATAGTGAAGAAGCGTATCCGCATCGGTACACGTGATAGTCAGCTAGCTCTTTGGCAAGCCAATAGAGTCAAGGATAAACTTGAGGAATTAGGTTATGAAACTCAATTAATAGCGGTTAAGTCGCAAGGAGATTTAATCTTAGACAAGCCTTTATATGAATTAGGTATTACCGGAATTTTTACTAAAACTCTTGACATTGCTATGTTAAATGGCTCTGTTGACATAGCTGTTCACAGCATGAAAGATGTGCCAACTATTTTACCAAATGGTATCGTACAAAAGGCTGTTTTAGAAAGAGCATCCTCCCTAGATATTTTGGTTACAAAAGGAACAAGGAATTTTGACAATCCCTGTACTATAGCCACTGGAAGCATGAGACGAAAAGCTCAATGGCTCCATCGCTATCCCCATCATAAAATTGTTGGACTGCGTGGAAATGTAAATACCCGTCTACAAAAAATAAAGGAAAATGACTGGCAGGGAGCGATTTTCGCAAAGGCTGGATTAGAAAGAATAAATGTATTGCCAGACCACTATAATGATCTTGATTGGATGATCCCAGCACCAGCACAGGGCGCTATGGTAGTTGTCGCTCTTGAAAATGATGCGTTTTCTAAGGAAGCAACTTCCAACCTTAACCATCGAAGTTCTGACATCTGCACCTATGTTGAACGTGATTTTTTACGCGTTCTTGAGGGAGGTTGTACCGCTCCTATTGGAGCCTTGGCAACAATTGACCAAGATACAATTCACCTAAAAGGTGTCTTATTTTCACCAGATGGAGTGACAAAATTAGAAGTAGACAAATCCATTTCCCTAATTAAGTATAAGACATTAGGTAAAAGTTGTGCTTTGGAAATTTTAGCAAATGGCGGAAAAGAATTGATGCAGCAGATAAGAAACGAAACGAAATAAAAAACCCACATCCCCGACCCTTCTCCTACTGAGAAGGGAGAGAAGTTATTCAATCTATGAAGGTAACTAAGATCCAATTAGCTCGGCACCTGCGACAAGAAAAAACTCCTGCCGAGAAAGCTTTATGGGATCTATTAAGAAATCGTCAATTCGAAAATTTAAAATTCCGGAGACAACATCCGTTAAAAGACTATATAGTCGATTTTTATTGTTACGAATTGAGGCTTGTTATCGAATTAAACGGAGCATATCACAATGAAAAGGAACAGAAATACAATGATGAACAAAGGGATTTTCACCTTAGTTTTTTAGGGTATAAGGTGCTTCGATATAAAAACAATACCGTTATTAATAATTCTCGAGCTATTCTTGAAGATATAAAGGAAATAGAAAATCAAGCCCCCTCTCAGAGGGAGAGGGTTGGGGTGAGGGAAAAAACAATCCTATCTACCAAAAAACTTACATCCACGCAAAAGAAAATGTTTCAAAATGCAAACATTTCTGTGATCGATTATAATGCGATTGAGATCAATTTCCTTGACTTTGAATCTCCAAAAAAAATCAGTTGTGCAATTTTCACAAGTCAGAACGCAGTAAAGGCATTTTTTAGTCGTCATAATCTCAATTCTAGTGAAATCGAAAAGATGTTCTGTGTTGGCGAAAAGACCGAATCTGTTTTGGTTAAAAATGGCCAAAAAGTAACAAAAATGATGAAAAATGCATCAGAATTAGCAAATTTTATCAAAAAAACACAGAAACATGAAGCTTTTCATTTTTTCTGTGGAAGTCTACGAAGAGATGAAATCCCTTCTACTTTAAAAAAGGAAAATATTGCTATTTTTGAGGTAAAAACGTACGAAACTGTGCTAAAAATTTCAAATATTGAACAAAAATGGGATGGAATTATGTTTTTTAGCCCAACTGGAGTACAAAGCTTTAGTGCTAAAAATAAAATTGAAAACCAAACAGCTTTCTGTATCGGAAAAACAACTTCTTCCGAGGCAAAGAAATATACCCTTAACGTTTTTGAAGCAGAAAAAACAACAGTTGAAAGTGTAATTGAAAAAGCTATTAAGATAGTAGGCAAAACCTAAGATAATGTCACTCTTAAATTGTCGATAAAATTTACAGTAAAGAGACTTCAATAATTACGAAGTATCAAAAAAACGAATTATGAGTAATATTAAAAATGATTTATTTCTTAGAGCTTTAAAAGGCGAAACTGTCAATCGACCCCCAGTTTGGATGATGCGCCAAGCAGGGCGTTATTTGCCCGAATTTATGGAAATAAAGGCTAAGTATGATTTCTTTACACGATGTCAAACCCCAGAACTTGCAAGCGAGATTACCGTTCAGCCTATTCGGCGATATGGAATGGATGCGGCTATCCTTTTTTGCGATATTCTAGTGATCCCACAAGCTATGAATATTCACGTGGAGATGAAGCCCAATGTTGGGCCGTGGTTACCTAAACCAATACGGTCTCAAAAGGACGTTGATGAAGTAATCGTTCCAAATATAGAAGAGACTTTAGGGTATGTGATGGAGGCAATCAAAATGACCAAAGAAAAACTCAACGAAGATATCCCATTAATTGGTTTTGCCGGAAGCCCATGGACCATCTTATGCTATTGTGTTCAAGGACAGGGAAGTAAAAACTTTGATATCGCTAAAGGCTTTTGTTTTACCCACCCTCTCGCTGCCCACAACTTGCTCCAGAAAATCACCGATACAACAATTCTTTATTTAAAAGAAAAAGTAAAAGCTGGAGTAAATGCGGTTCAACTCTTTGATAGCTGGGGAGGCATGTTATCTCCCACAGATTATCAAGAATTCAGTTGGCAGTATATGCAACAAATTATCGATGCATTGAAAGATGAAATTCCTGTAATCGCCTTTGGAAAAGGCTGTTGGTTTGCATTAGATACTATGGCGAAAAGTGGGGCCTCAGCTTTAGGGATTGATTGGACTTGTTCTCCAAGAAATGCACGTTACCTAACTGGAGGGCAAATTACACTTCAAGGAAATTTTGATCCGGTTAGACTTTTAAGTCCTCCTGCGACAATTAAAAAAATGGTGCACGAAATGATTGACAACTTCGGAAAAGACAGGTATATTGTAAATTTAGGTCACGGTATTTTACCTCATATTCCCGTTGAAAATGCCGCTGCCTTTATTGAAGCAGTGAAATCATATAAATTGGAAGAGTGAATATTTGGTCTAGAATCTGGCGTTTAAAATTAGGGCAATTGATACAGCTGTCGCTACTTTTTATAAGTCAGCCATTTCTAATTGGACCAACTTTAACGGCTACAAAAAGAACAATGGTTTTATGTGATGAGCTGTTTGGAAGAGCCCATCATAAAAGCAATAAAACAAATGCTTTTCGACATGCATTGTGGAATATCCTAATTTGTCATAAAACACTAAAAAAGACCCAAAACAAAGACAAATCGATCGTTTGGACACAAAAAGTGACTAGTTTATATGAAAAAGTCACTGATAACGGGAAAATGGAAAAAGCAATGGACCTACATAATAACAAGGTCGGGCTAAATCTATTTTCAACTGTTTTTGACAAAAAAGAGGAAGAAATCATCAGTATATTGGAGAAAATGATGGAAAAAAGTCAGAAAGTGACCAAATTCGATGATTTTATAAAATTTAATCAGGTTTTAGTTCATTTAGAGTGAAGTAATGAAATTTAACCCATAATCTGTATTACAAAGTATTGATATGATTAAGAATATATTTAAAGGGATAAGAGCATATGGAGGTGCCTTTAAGCTCATTGGTCAATTAGGCCTTTGGAAATATTTTGGCGTACCAATGCTTATTAGTTTTATTACTGCGATCGTCATAGGATTTGCTGCCTGGGGATTATCTGATAATATTGGCGCCCTTATTTCCAAGGTTTGGTTGTGGGAATGGGGTGCTGAAACTTTCAGGACCGTTAGTGAGGTCCTCGCTGGGATAGTGATACTTGCTATTGGTCTAATTCTATACAAACATATCGTAATGGCGCTAAGTGCTCCGTTTATGAGTCCGGTTTCCGAAAAAATTGAATTGCACCTTCTAGGAGTAAAACATACGCATCGTAATACGACCAACCTATCTCAATTATGGCGAGGAATACGAATTAACCTTCGAAATCTTGGAATGGAATTACTCCTAACGATCCCCATACTGATTATCAGTTTTATCCCTATTATAAATATATTTTCATCTGTTTTGTTATTTTTAGTGC
The DNA here is from genome assembly GCA_047614245.1 of Flavobacteriaceae bacterium. Lineage (GTDB taxonomy): Bacteria > Bacteroidota > Bacteroidia > Flavobacteriales > Flavobacteriaceae > Ulvibacter. The sequence continues at coordinate 17,264 of JBLHIC010000019.1, read as the reverse complement.
AATCATACTACGCTGGCTTCGGAAATATGGACTACACCTTAGAAAGACATTTTGAAGTAAAAGACAGTGTTCGGTTTGTTAAAAATAATCGAGGATTAGCTATTGGTAATGGGATCGTATTTATGACCATGTTGTTAATTCCAGTTATCGGAATTATCTTGGTTTTGCCATTATCCGTTACCGCTTCAACAACAGAAACGGTAAAACGTATTGAAGAAGCGAATAGATTAAAGGAACAGAAACTAACTCAGAAAAAATAAATGTATAAATCGGATACGTTTTGGATTACAGAGTTTGAACTTTCAGATGCCGACAAGCTTTGTGGTCTGATGACGTCCAATTCGGAACGTTTTCAGGAATATTTTCCAACAACTTTATCTCAAAATTTAACAGTTTCCGATTCAAAAGCATATATCCTTCGGAAAGAAGTTGAAATAAAAAACAACTTAGAGTTTACCTTCGCAATAAAAGACAGTGCCTCTAAAAATATGGCTGGCATTATTATTCTGAAAGATCTAGACCTGACGAAAAAGGTGGGAGAAATCGCTTACGCTATGGACAGAAGTTTTGGAGGAAAAGGATGGATGTCCCTTGTCGTCAAAGAACTATCGAAATATGCATTTAGAGAACTGGAACTAAAAACCCTAAAAATAATCACTCATAGTACAAATTTAGGGAGTTGTAAAATTGCTTTAAAAAACGGTTATGTTTGGCAGCGGACCTTGAAGAATGAACATACGCCAGTTAATGGTTCCCCAATTGATATGGAACTTTATGAATTAAATGCTGAGAACTAATATTAAAAGACGCCCCATTATTTGGGAACAAAAATGAAAGAACAATTTGTAACTTACATAAGAAAATTACAAGACACTATTACTTCCGAGTTAGAGGAATGTGATGGAAAGGCCACTTTTAGAGAGGATAAATGGGCTCGACCAGAAGGTGGTGGCGGTAGAACTCGGGTAATCGAAAACGGAAATGTTTTCGAAAAAGGCGGGGTTAATATTAGCGAAGTTCATGGGAAACTACCAGAATCTATGCAGAAATACTTTGGAGTAAAAGACGCCAATTTCTTCGCCTGTGGTTTGAGTCTCGTTCTACACCCAAAAAATCCATTCATTCCAACGGTCCATGCTAACTGGCGTTATTTTGAAATGTATGACCAATCCGGTAATGTTACTGCACAATGGTTTGGTGGTGGTCAAGATTTAACGCCTTACTACCTATTCGAAGAAGACGCAAAACATTTTCATTCGGTATGTAAAAATGCCTGTGATGCCCATAATCCTGATTTCTACCCGAAATATAAAAAACAATGCGACGAATACTTTTACAATCCTCATCGCAACGAAGGTCGCGGGATAGGAGGATTGTTTTTTGACCGATTAGCCGTTTCTGAAACCATGCAAATGAGCGATTGGTATCATTTTGTTACTGAAGTTGGTGATAGTTTTCTGGAATCATATGTTCCCATCGTTGAAAAAAGAAAAGACCTGCCTTTTTCAAAAACAAATAGAAATTGGCAAGAAATAAGACGCGGTCGTTACGTTGAATTCAACCTAGTTCATGATCAAGGAACATTGTTTGGTCTAAAAACCAACGGAAGAATTGAAAGTATATTAATGAGTTTACCGCCACACGTTCAGTGGGTTTATGACCATCATCCAGAAGCTGGAAGTAAAGAAGAAAAGTTAATTAACGTATTACAAAACCCGAAAAACTGGGTTTAAAAAACTACATATGTATCCACTAAGAAGAAACCGTCGATTACGCACCTCTGAGGCAATAAGAAGCCTTGTGAGAGAAACAATTATTAGTCCGAATGATTTTCTAGTCCCGCTCTTTATTGTGGAGGGCAAAGGAATAAAAGACGAAATTCTTTCTATGCCAAACTACTATCGCTATAGTTTAGATTTACTAGCTTCGGAAGTAAAAGAGCTCTGGTCCCTAGGTCTTAAATCTGTAATCCTGTTCGTGAAAGTTCCAGATAATTTGAAAGATAATTCGGGTACAGAGGCTCTGAATCCTTATGGTTTAATGCAGCGAGCAATTAAAACAGTTAAAAATGCTGTCCCTGATATGATTGTTATGACTGACGTTGCTTTAGACCCTTATTCGACTTACGGTCACGACGGGATCGTTTCCGAAGGAAAAATAATCAACGATGATACGAATGCGGTTTTAGCAGAAATGTCTCTTTCCCACGCAAAATCCGGAGCCGATTTTATTGCTCCAAGTGATATGATGGACGGCCGTATTTTTGAAATCCGAAGTTTACTTGAAGATGAGGGATTTCATGACACCGGCATTATGAGTTATAGCGCGAAATATGCCTCGGCATTTTATGGTCCCTTTCGGGATGCTTTAGATTCGGCTCCTGCAGATTTAAGTGATATCCCTAAAAATAAACAGACGTATCAAATGGATTTTGCCAATCGTGAAGAAGCGATTAAAGAAACACTAATGGATGTCGAGGAAGGGGCAGATATCGTCATGATAAAACCCGGATTGTGTTATTTGGACATCGTTCGTGATATCCGAAATGCAGTTGATGTTCCTGTTGCAGTATATCAAGTGAGCGGGGAATATGCCATGTTAAAAGCCGCTGCTGATAAGGGCTGGCTAGATCACGATGCCGTAATGATGGAGCAAATTACTGCAATTAAAAGAGCAGGTGCACATATTATTGCAAGTTATTTCGCAAAGGACATAGTGAAATTAATTTCGTAAATTTAGTTCCTCTTAAACCTTCAAAATCTAGCTGGAAGTTTTGATCTAACTATGAAAAATTTTGTCCTCTTAATAGCACTTTTCATTTTCGTAACTAGTTTTTCACAACAAGCTGCCCCTAAGGAGGCCTTTCTGGAAAAATGGGACAACTCAAAGGACTACTTGGTTACAATTGCCGAACTAATGCCAGAACAATTTTACGACTTTAAACCTACCGAAAGACAACGTAGTTTTAAAGAGCAGCTACTCCATATAAAAAGCAATATAGATTGGCTAAGTGGAACTTATTTTACTTCAGAAGAATATAGACAAGTGAAAATAGATCCTGCGATTTCCAAGTCAGAAACTATTAAATTGTTGTCAGACGCCTTCAATACGAGCTCTAAAATAATCAAAAAAGCCTCCAAAGAAGAACTTCAAGAAACCGTTGAGTTTTTTGCTGGACCAAAAAGTAAATTACAGATTCTTAACTTATTACAAGATCATGTGACGCATCATCGCGGGCAACTAATTGTTTACCTCAACCTTAAAGACCAAGAACCGCCGAAATATGTAGGTTGGTAATAAACTATATAAAAAATGCTATTTATTATCTTTTTGGTTCGATATTAAAAATAAGTGCGTGGATTTCCTTTAAAATGGTATTTGAGACTAAATTCACGGTCCTTTTAAGTACATGTTTTTTTCTAATGTTTTAACTTGTAAAAAAAATATTAATGACACTTCTAATAACCTACGCTGTACTTTCCATTTTTTTTTCCTTTTTATGTTCTATCCTGGAGGCCTCGTTATTAAGTTTTACCCCAACATTCTTAAGTATAAAAACAAAAGAAGGAAAAGCTTATGCTGAAACACTCACAAATTTTAAGAAAGATATTGATCAACCCCTTATTGCAATATTGACAATAAATACAATTGCCCATACCGTTGGGGCGATTCTAGTTGGTGTACAGGCAGAAAAACTACCTTATAAGGTGGAGTTTTTCGGCATTAATATGGTTGGTATTGTATCGGCAATTATGACTTTACTCATTTTAATTGTTTCTGAAATCATTCCTAAAACTATTGGCGCTACCTATTGGAAGAAACTAGGAGGCTTCACCGCTCTATTCCTGAAGATTATTATCTTGCCCCTGAAATATACCGGAATACTTTGGCTCCTTACGCTAACCACTAAACTCATTGGGAAATCTGCACATGTAAGCAATATGAGTAGAGAAGACTTCATGGCAATTACCGACGCGGCTGAGCAAGAAGGGATTTTTGAAGAAAACGAAAGTGCCGTTATAAAAAACCTCCTGATTTTTAAATCCATAATTGCAAAAAATGTAATGACACCCTTTCCTGTTGTAACCAGTGAGGATGAGTCTATAACTCTAAGCGAATTTCATGACACACATAAAGATTTACATTTCTCAAGAATTCCTGTTTACAAAGATAAAAGCCATAATATCACAGGTTTTATTCTAAGGGATGACCTTTTGGCTGAAATCGTTGATGACCATGGAGACAAACCTTTAAGCGAAATTAAAAGAGAACTCTCCGTGGTGCAGGATGATACGCCTATTCCTGTTCTCTTCAATACCTTTATCAAACAACGCGCACATATCGCTTTAGTCGTCGATGAATTTGGAAACACAACAGGCATCGTGACTATGGAAGATATAATCGAAACATTGCTAGGCCTGGAGATCATGGATGAAAGTGATGCCATTGAAGATATGCAATTGCAGGCTCGTAAAACCTGGGAACGTCGGGCCAAAAAAATGGGCGTTCAATTAAACGACAAATCTGATGAAGATGAAGATGGAAAGTGATTTTACCACCTATATCGAATCTCCACTAGGGGTTATATCTCTGAGTTTTAATTCAAAATTTGAACTCACCGCTGCCCAATTTAATGATAAAGAAGAATTGCCTCCAGCTGAGAACAGCCTTGAAATAGGAGAAATTGAAAATACTGTAAAACAGTTTGAAGAATATTTTGAAGGAAAGAGAACTCAATTTGACTTGAGACTAGCTCCAGAAGGAACCGAGTTTCAAAAACAAGTTTGGAAACAGCTTCAGGAAATTCAATTCGGGAAAACGCTAACATACCAACAAATGGCAAATCAATTGGGGAACCCAAAAGTGATTCGTGCGGCAGCATCTGCGAACGGTAGAAATCCAATTTCAATAGTAATTCCTTGCCACCGTGTTATTGGTAGTGACGGCTCTTTAACTGGATATGCAGGAGGATTACATCGAAAAAAATGGCTTCTGGAACATGAAAGCCCAGTAAAACAACAATCGCTTTTTTAAAGTCATAAAATGAAAAAAATTATCAAATGGTTTATAGGTATTATCGCTCTTCTAATTGCTTTACTCTACCTCACCGACTATGATTACATATTAAAAGGGGTTCGTGTTGTTTATTTAACAGGGCACACAACGGCCTATATTGACGACCACCCTTCGTTTGAAAATGAACGAATCCCCGCTAGTTCAAATCCTCAACCTTGGTCAATTCATAAGAATTACAACAAAGTTGAACCCACACAAAAGCTTTCAGAAACACATAACGAATTTGGAACTATCGCTTTTCTAGTGATAAAAAATGATAGCATTTGGCATGAAAAATATGCCGAAAACTACGGAAAAGAATCGCAAACAAATTCCTTTTCCATGGCAAAAAGTATTACCTCTGCTTTATTAGGGAAAGCAGTTAAAGATGGTTTTATCACTAATTTGGACCAGCCTGTTGGGGACTTCTACCCACAATATGCGGGAACTGGAATGACCGTCGGTGATCTTTCATCTATGGCTTCGGGCTTAGATTGGGATGAGTCTTATACAAGTCCGTTTAGCGTTACAGCTCGTTCTTATTATGACGACAATTTAGCCGAAACCATACTAAATCAAAAAGTTATTGCGACTCCCGGAAAAAGTTATAAATATCTAAGTGGAAATACGCAATTACTTGGGATGGTAATTCAAAAAGCAACGGAAAAGCCATTATCGAAATATTTAACTGAGAGCTTTTGGGAGCCAATGGGTTTTGAAAACGAAGCGCTATGGCAAGTAGATGATCCCGATCATCGTCTTGTAAAATCATATTGCTGTATCGCAAGTAATGCTCGTGATTTTGCTCGCTTCGGAAAATTATATTCTAATTCTGGAAATTGGAAATCCGTCTCACTATTAGATTCTAGTTTTGTTGCAACCTCTACTCGACAGCGGTTTAAAGAAAGTCCACAATATGGATATGGATTTTGGCTGAGCGATCATCGCAATAAAAAAATATTTGTAATGCGAGGTATTCTAGGACAATATGTAATTAGTATTCCAGAGGACAACCTTATTATAGTCCGCCTTGGACATCAGCGCGGCGGAAGATCAGGAAAGCCGTTTACTGATGAATTCTATGTTTATATTGACGAGGTTTATGAAATGATTGAGATGGATTCTTAATTTTTTTGTAAATTTATATTTCCACTCCTCGTTTATTACTTCATAATTATGCTTAAAAGAATTAATCTGGAACATATCCTTTTTTTGGATATTGAAACTGTTCCACAGTACCCAAGCTTCAATGACTTAGATGATACAGCCAAGGCTTTATATGAACAAAAAACCAGGTACCAACGGAAAGAAGATTACACTCCAGACGAATTTTATGATCGGGCTGGAATATGGGCAGAATTCGGTAAAATTGTGTGTGTTTCAGTAGGTTTCTTTAAAATCACTGGAGACATTCGCAACTTTAGAGTAACTAGTTTTTACGGCGATGAGGTAAAAATTCTCAACGATTTTAAATCTATCCTCGAATCACATTTTAACCAACCTCATCATGTTTTATGTGCTCATAATGGGAAGGAATTCGATTTTCCATATATCGCCCGACGAATGATCATTAATTCGATTGAGATACCTTTTAAGCTGAATCTCTTCGGAAAGAAACCGTGGGAAGTTCCGCATTTAGACACTCTTGAATTATGGAAATTTGGCGATTATAAGACCTTTACATCATTGAAACTTATGGCTCATGTTTTAGGCATTCCATCTCCTAAAGATGATATTGATGGCAGTGAAGTACGAGATGTATACTATGAAGAGAATGATATCGACCGTATTGTTATTTACTGCGAAAAAGATACAATTACGGTAGCTCAAATAGTATTAAGGCTTCGGAATGAAGAAATCTTAAACAAAGATGAGATTCTTTCAGTATAAACCTTTCAAATGTCGAAAGAGACTGGAATGCCTAAAATTTTGTACATTTAGGACTGTTTCACATAAAAATTGTAGAAAATGTATTCAATAAACAAAAACAAGATTTCACTAGTTCTATTTTCCATGGGTATACTTTTGGTCTATTCTTGCAGAGAAAACCCGAAAACCGATGATAAGACCACGACCATTCAAACCGAAACAACTGCTCCGGTCAAAAAGAGTGCGACACCTGTTAAATCAGCAGATAATATTGTTATGAACCCTGCTCATGGGCAACCTGGACATCGTTGCGATATATCGGTAGGCGCACCATTAAATTCGACACCTACCCCCGTAAAAACTAACAGCCAAACCTCGGATGTTGTTCTTGATAGTGGAGGGGCTTTACCAAAAGGTTCAATAAACCCGGCACACGGACAACCCGGACATCGTTGTGATGTTTCAGTTGGAGAAGTGTTACAGTAAAAAAAACATTGCGAAAATAAAAAACCCGCCAAATAGCGGGTTTTTTATTTATTGAGAAATATTAATTATCCTTTCACAAAGCGCTCAACAAACTTATTGGTCTCTGTATTCACTTGAATGACATACACCCCAGCTTTTAGTAAATTGACATCAACTCTATCTGTGAATGTTCCTTTTATGATTACCTGTCCAAGCATATTATAGATAATATAATCTGTTGCAGTAGTACCCAAAACTTCCACATTCAATACAGATCCTTTAACAGGATTTGGATAGATACTAAATTTAGCATCACTCGTTGAATTTCCTGTGATAATTGAATTGTTTACACCTCCTGAAATTCCACCGTTGAAAGTGTTAACTCCACTAACAGAAATATTATCGATAGCAATATCAGCCTGCCAGGTCGATCCAGTAATTCTGTTAAATCGCAATTGAACTCCACCATCTGCGTAAGCAGTTAGATCAACACTTGCCGATAACCATGAATTTCCTTTGTTACCACTTTGGCTCCAAATACTTGTCCAAGAAGCTCCGTCGTTATCACTTATTTCTAAATCAATTGTCCCCATGTCGGATGAACCATACATATGGTAATTGAAATTAAATGAAGCAGAAGACTTTCCGCTTAGATCAATGCAAGGAGAGTTAATTATCGCACGCTTATTTGGATATCCCGTGCCATTTCCTGAAGCTTCCACATAGATATACCATGATCCTGCTGAGGCATTAGATGGACCAGTATTGCCTGAAGGGGTTCCATTTGCATCTCTAGTCCAGTTAATATCATCGGCAGTAGACTGTGTCCAAGCACCAATTGAACTTTCAAAACTTTCCGAGTAAGGTAAACTAGCGCCTCCAGCACAACCAGTATTTCCACCTCCGGCAGATAAACTTACATTATCGACAGCAATATCTGCTTGCCAAGTGGATCCAGTAACTCGGTTAAAGCGAAGTTGAACGCTTTCCCCTAAATAAGCCGATAAATCAATATTTGCACTCAACCAGCTATTTCCTTTGTTTCCTGTTTGACTCCACAAACTCGTCCAACTAGACCCATCATCGTTACTTGCTTCCAGTGCAATGCTTCCCATATCGGAGGCACCATACATATGGTAGCTGAAACTAAAGTTAGCGGCAGTCTCACTGCTTAGGTCATAACAAGGTGAGTTTAAGATTGCTCTTTTATTAGGATATCCTGTACCGTTTCCTGAAGCTTCAACGTACATATACCAAGAGCCTGCAGCGCCACCAGATGGACCTGTGTTGCTTGATGGTGTTCCTCCTGAATCTCTGGCCCAGTCAATGTCGTCGTCAGTAGACTGAGACCAAGCGCCTAAACCACTTTCATAGCTTTCATTATAAGGGAATGAAGCAATACCTCCAGTACAACCTCCACCGCCTCCAGTAGTTGTTGCGTTTACCGTATTACTTGCCCCTGAGATATTTCCAGCAGCATCACGAGCTCTTACACTAAATGAATAAGTGGTCGCTTCAGTCAAACCAGTTATTTGAGACGAAGTTCCACTAACAGTCCCTAAGTTTGTGGCTCCTTGATAAACATCATAGCCAGTAACTCCAACATTATCTGTTGATGCATTCCAAGAAAGGTCAACCGTAGTATCTGTAACTCCCGAAACTGCTAGGCTAGCCGGCGTTGACGGTGCCTGCGTATCTGGAGCAGGACTTGTAGTAACATTTACAGTATTACTGGCTTCTGAAACATTCCCAGCAGCATCACGAGCTCGAACACTAAAAGCATAAGATGTTGAAGCCGTCAGGCCTGTTACTTGATCTGATGTCCCCGTTACAGTACCTAAGTTTGTAGCACCTTGATAAACATCATAACCTGTTACACCTACATTGTCAGTAGAAGCATTCCAAGAAAGATCTGCCGTAGTTTCCGTTATGTTTGAAGCAGCTAAACTCGTTGGATTGCTAGGTGCCTGCGTATCCGCAGTAGAACCCCCTAAGTTCACTGTATAGTCTTCAACTTCACCATAAGTGAAAGTTTCACATGCCGTTGGCACACCATTGTACTTCATTGAAACTCGCATTCTGGTTGCCGAACCAGCTGTTCCTATAGGCACCGTGAACGATCCGCTATTTGGAGTATTTGTTGAAGCTGCTTTAGACCAAACAAGCTCGCCAGCATCGTCAAAATCCTGATCGTCATTGTAATCAATCCAAACTGCATATCCTTCAGCATAAACTGTTCCCGTCCAAGTTGGGGTTACCGTAATGGTATAGCTTTGTCCTTCGTTTAGATCAGTCGACTGACTTGTAAAATTAGAATAGAATTGTGCTCCCGATGCATTATCAATTGATCCTAATTGCACGCGGCTAATATATTCGTCATTTGTATTTGTACTTGCTGAGGCACAGTAGTTGGAAGGCGTACCATATGCAGCACCAACTCCCACAGCATGCCAAGCATTCGTAACTGCTTGCTCCTCTGCACCATCAGCTCCATAAAGATCTTTTGCCGATTGAATAGCTCCAGTTCTTGCATCAGCAAATGTTGAGTTAGCAGATAAATATGTATTTAAAGTTCTATAGGCAATTGCTGAAGACTTTACCATTCCAACACCAGATACATTAAAAGCACTTCCAACATCATTCGTACCTGAGCCACCAGCCACAGATAAATAATACCAGTAATTTAATACTCCAGAGTTTGTATGAACTCCACAATAATCATTACTATTTGTTGGTGTTCCACAATTTGGATTTTGCCAATATGTTCCTCCGTAGGTATCCGGTTGACCCAAAGAAGTTGGGTTACTCATAGAGCGTAAAGCATCAGAACCACTACGCCTATCAATTTCATCACCAATAAGCCATACTTCCGCTGATGGATTAGCATCCGAACCGGCCCCTTTAGCAAAATGTTCAACAGCAGCTCCCCAGATATCTGAAAACCCTTCGTTCAATCCACCTGATTCTCTTTGGTACGCTAAATTTGCAGTAAAAGAAGTAACTGCATGACCAATCTCGTGTGCAGCCACATCGATAGAAGTCAAGGCATCAAAGAATCCATTACCTTCATTACCATTAGACGATCCATCTCCATAAGACATTACTGAACCGTTCCAAAAGGCATTGTCGTAATTATTGTCAACATGCACATAGCTACGTATTTGAGCTCCTGACCCATTATAACTGTCTCTATTATGTTGAGACTGCCAGTAATCGTATGTCATCATTGCTCCCCAATGTGCATCTAAAGCAGCATCATCTTTAGCAGAATTGTTATGCTCTGCCGAAGTCCAGTTATTATCATTATCTGTGAATTGAGAATAGTTGCTCACATATGGATAAGTATTACCAGGAGCCTGATTTAACGCATCACGTGTATATACATCTCTACCTATATCTTCTAAAATATAACTTCCCCCGCTCAATCTAGTTTCAATAGATCTGCTACCGCTATAACGTGTTGCCGCAGTTCCACTAACTATAATCATAGCTTCTTCACTTTCAATTCTAGAACAGAAATCCGCTTCTGTCTCAACAATCACTTGAGCCTCTCCTAGATAACCAAAGCTAATGGCGTGCTTAATAATTGCATCGTAAAATAATGCCTGGCCATTGGTCGCATCTATATATAAGTTCCCCCGACTAATTGGATTCGTGGCAAACATGTCGAGTTTGTACGCTAGTTTGTACGATATTACATCTGCTACATCTCTTCCGCTATTGAAATCTGGTAGAATTACAAGCTCTCCAATAGGCTTTTGGTAGTTGTCCATTTCCTTTGCAGCATCTGGAAACTCCCACATATATTTTTGGGCACCAATATGACTTACTGCTTTCGAAAATGCCTGCGTATTGCTAATTCCAGGTGTTACATCAAATTCTTGAATCGGATAATATTCAGAACTTAATGATTCGACTGCATCACTCTTGCTATGAACGATTAATGTTCCGAATTCGACTTTTACTCCATTGTAATATTGCTGAAATCTCTGATGCACGTAGCCTAATTGATCTTGTTCTGTTTTAATTGGAATAAAAGAAGTCTGGGGGGATGGAGATAAAACTTCTTTGAACAAGACCGAAGTATTTTGAAGTGTATAGTTTTGGGATGTATTTAAAACTAAGAGGTTTGATGGTTTTTGTACATCTTTCTTTTGCTGACTATCATTTTGGGCAATCGTATTGGTAACGCCTAATGAAAACAGAAAAGCGAACAAGGTTAATAAAAAAGTAAATTTGTTAATTTTTTTCATGATTTTTGAGTGTATTTATTAGTTATTACCGATTAAATGCATTAATTCATCGACAAGTTACATGTATTATATGAATAACAAAATAATTTTCGCCCAACTACACTTAAAAATTTAATATTTTATTAACAATCCTTTTCCTACATATTAAATGCTAGTAAAACAGTATGCAAAACGAAATTCGGAAGGCATTCTCTAAAACCTTATCTTTGATTTAATGTCAGTAAACTCTATTCTTCTCGTAAAAAACCTATCTATTTCCTTCGGAAATAGTAAAACGAAAGTCGAAGTCATCCACGATATTTCATTTGAAATTAACGAGAATGAAATTCTTGGTGTTGTTGGTGAGTCTGGATCCGGCAAATCGGTGACTTCCATGGCAATTTTGGGTTTACTCCCAAAAAAAACAAGCCAACTTAAAGGTGAAATCCTTTTTGAAGGAAGAAACCTTATCCAAGAAAAAGAAAAGCAACTTCAGAAGATTCGAGGGAAGGATATAGCGATGATATTTCAGGAGCCAATGAGTGCTTTAAACCCTTCTATGAAATGTGGAAATCAAGTTTGTGAAATTCTTCAGCAGCATTTAAAATTATCTTATTCCGAAGCAAAAAAAGAAACCCTGAAGCTTTTTGAAAAAGTAAAGCTCCCTAGGCCAAATGCAATTTTTTCTAGTTATCCGCATCAAATAAGCGGAGGTCAAATGCAACGCGTAATGATTGCCATTGCTATTGCTTGCAAACCTAAACTATTAATTGCAGATGAGCCCACTACCGCATTAGACGTTACTGTTCAAAAAGAAATTATGTTGCTTCTAAAGGATCTTCAAAAAGAAACTGGAATGAGTTTACTCTTTATATCACACGATTTAGCATTGATTTCTGAAATTGTAGATCGTGTTATCGTTATGTATAAAGGTATTATTGTAGAAACTGAAATTTCTTCTGAACTGTTTAACAAAAATGGCTCGGGACCTAAAAATGAGTATACAAAGGCATTGCTCGCATCACGACCCACGTTGAGTAAGCGATTACAAAAACTACCTACCATTGCCTCTCTGAAAGATGAGTCGTTTAAGCCAAAAGAAGTAACCGCCCAAGAACGCGCATTCAAACATAAAAAAATCTATACCCGCGCACCGCTACTAGAAATAAAGAACCTTAGGAAAGAATATTACAATAACGTGGGATTTTTTAAATCTAAGTCTGTGATATCTGCTGTCAATGATGTTAGTTTTAGTGTTTTTGAGGGAGAAACTATGGGGCTAGTTGGTGAATCTGGCTGTGGAAAATCCACTTTAGGAAAGGTTATATTACAATTAGAAAAAGCGACTTCTGGTAGTATTAAATATCGCGGGAAAGAATTGACTTCCTTGCCTCCTTCAGAATTAAGAATGCTTCGGAAGGAGATACAGCTTATTTTTCAAGACCCATATTCTTCTCTAAATGCGCGTCTTATTATAGGTGAGGCATTAATTGAACCTATGACAGTTCATAAAATCGGCACTTCGAAGAAGGACAGAAAAGAAAGGGTGTTAAAGTTATTGAAACGAGTTGGCCTAGATGAAACCTATTACCATCGCTACCCGCATGAACTCTCTGGAGGTCAACGTCAACGTGTTGGTATTGCACGCACTATTGTCATGGAACCAAAGCTGGTTATTTGTGATGAATCGGTCTCGGCTCTAGATATATCTGTACAAGCTCAAGTCCTGAACCTCCTTAATGAATTAAAAAACGACTTCGGATTTACATACATCTTTATCTCTCACGATTTAGCAGTGGTCAAATATATGGCTGATCAGCTCTTGGTAATGAATGCTGGGAAAATTGAAGAACTTGGGGATGCTGATGAAATCTACGCAAATCCGACAAAAGAGTATACCAAAAAGCTTATCGCTGCTATCCCTAAAGGTATTTAAATATTTCACGTTAAAAGTTACAATAAAAAAGCCCGTTCTAACCTCACAAAGAACGGGCAAACCTTATCTGTATCGTAGTAGCAGATTCGGGGGTAAATAATTTTGAAAACTAAATAACTAAATAACGACTGTTGTTTACTTTGTTATTCTTTTTGAAATAAATTCTATTTCCATCACCGTAATGATGTATTTCATATACTTTTTTTTCCAAATTATGATTGTAAAATTCTAATGTTTTACCATCCTCATCAATTGAGAAATCATTATCAATAAATGGATTCTTTGGTAGTTCTTTTGAACTGTGTTTTAAACTTAGGTCCATAATCAAATATTTTAGTTATTAGATAAATTTGGGCATTCAATTTCAAAACTAAATCAATAAAAAAACCTTCTTTGCAACGTACAATACGTTTCTTATAAGACGTGTTGTATTTTTAAGGGACTTAACAATATTTTTCATAGGTAGGTTAAGCATATTAGGTTTGGGACTACGAATATAGAGCGTATTTAAATTATAAAACGATAAAAAGGCTAATTATTCGTTGAAACGCACTTTTTTTTAACATTTACAACGGTTTTGTGCGTATTGTCTTACATAATTATCACGTTATGTCGAAAACTTTATTACCGATTATCGAAAATTTAAGCCCTTTAATCTGTTTTTTACAGGTATTAAAGCCTTGTGATTTGGTTTTTATGCACGAACATTTTTAGCCCATTCATTTCGGCCAAAACATTTTTCAACTTGCATCTATATTTTCGAACAAAGTTATTTTTTGAGAAAATTAAAAAATACGCCCTAATACTTAGGGTCTAATTCAAAAACCTTGAAGAGTAGCCTTTTTTCTAAAAAAATTCGTTGAGGTATTTATCTTGATGACTAGAAAGTCATTTCAAGAATCTCTCCTTCTATTACCAAGTCCCCTTCGGTAGCCGCCTTGATTTCTTCAACGGAAACACCAGGAGCTCGCTCCAATAACTTAAACTTGCCATTTAGCACTTCAAATACCGCTAAATTGCTAACAACTTTTTTAACACAGTTTATGCCTGTTAATGGAAGACTACATTCCTTCAACAACTTAGACTCTCCTGCTCTATTGGTATGCATCATGGCAACAATGATGTTATCGGCGGACGCTACTAAGTCCATTGCGCCCCCCATTCCTTTTACCATTTTACCAGGTATTTTCCAATTCGCAATATCGCCATTTTGTGATACTTCCATAGCTCCTAAGATCGTGAGATCAACGTGCTGCCCTCGAATCATTGAAAAACTAGTCGCCGAATCGAAAAAAGAGGCTCCAGGTAAAGCGGTAATTGTCTGCTTTCCTGCATTGATTAAATCTGGATCTTCCTCACCTTCAAAGGGGAAAGGGCCCATCCCTAAAATTCCATTTTCACTTTGAAAATCAACTTCAATATCGTTTCTCACGAAATTCGCAACCAAAGTAGGAATGCCAATTCCTAAGTTTACATAATAGCCGTTTTTTACTTCCTTTGCAATTCTCTGCGCGATTTGTTCTTTAGATAATGCCATTAGCTGCGGGTTCTTACGGTTAATTGTTCAATACGCTTTTCATATTTCTCACCTTGGAAAATTCGTTGTACAAAGATTCCAGGAATATGAATTTGATTTGGATCCAAGGTTCCAACTGGAACCAATTCTTCTACCTCGGCCACAGTAATTGTCGCGGCACCACACATATTTGGATTAAAATTTCGGGCAGTGCCTTTAAAGATTAAATTCCCAGCTTCATCACCCTTCCATGCTTTTACAAAGGCAAAGTCAGCAACAAATGCTTTTTCCATCAAATGCATTTTACCATTAAATTCTCGGAACTCTTTCCCTTCTCCAACCTCTGTGCCGTATCCTGCAGGTGTATAAAACGCAGGAATACCGCTTTGTGCTGCAAGACAACGTTGTGCCAATGTTCCCTGTGGAATAAGTTCTACCTCCAGTTCACCACTTAACATCTGCCGCTCAAACTCAGCATTTTCGCCTACATATGAAGAAATCATCTTTTTTATTTGATGCTTTTGAAGCAATTGTCCTAAGCCAAAATTATCTACTCCGGCATTATTCGATATGCAGGTTACATCTTTTACATTTAATCGAACCAATTCTGCTATGGAATTTTCAGGAATTCCACTTAAGCCAAATCCTCCTAACATAAAAGTCATCCCATCATCCACGCCTTTACAAGCTTCGGCAACATTAGAAACCACCTTATTTATCATATCTAATAGTTTTTTATAAAAATACTGAAAATGAAGCAGAGTCACTTCCGAAGATTCGTTCAATAATCAAGAAAAGTTCTAATTCTAGTTCAGGACCGTATGGCTAATTATTTCTAAGTAGTTGGCTAAAAATCAAATTCATCAGGAATTTCTTCTATATCACTATTATCGTCCTTCCATTTATCGCAATCTGTAGTAATTGACAATTCTGAAGGCTTTTTAAACTCTTCAGTAGAAATGTTCAGGTCTTTATTAGCATAACATTTTTTCATATAAAGTCCCCAAACTGGTAAGGCCATTGTAGCTCCCTGACCATATGCCGTATTGCTAAAATGCGTAGCGCGATCTTCTCCCCCAACCCAAACACCTGTTACTAAATTTGGTACCATCCCCATAAACCATCCATCACTATTGTTTTGAGTAGTCCCAGTCTTCCCAGCAATCGGGTTTTCGAAACCGTAGGGATATCCCGTTACAACTTTTTTATAAACGGTCGCTCCACCAGCCCATTTGTGTCTCAATCTCTGTCCAGAGCCACCCTGAGTTACTCCTTCCATTAAACTTACGGTAACATAGGCGGTTTCATGGCTTAATACATCTTTTGTTTCAGGAACGTTTTGGTATAATACAGTTCCATTTTTATCTTCAATTCTTTGAATTAATGTCGGTTTAACATAAACACCTTCATTCGCAAAAGTGCTATAGGCGCCTACCATTTCAAATAGGGATACATCTGGTGTCCCAAGCGCAATTGATGGTGCTTCAGGCATGTCTTTTGTTTCAACACCCATCTTTGCTACTAATTCAATTACGGGCCTTGGACCCACTCTATCAATTAATCTCGCCGTCACGGTATTAACCGAATTTGCTAAAGCATATTTAAGCGTCAACATTCCACCATATTTTCCTCCAGCATTTTTAGGTGTCCAAGGTTCCAGCAGGCCATATTTTCCCACAGGTATTGTAAAAGGAGTATTAGGTAAAGTATCACAAGGAGACATATGCATTTGATCAATGGCGGTTGCGTATACAAAAGGCTTAAAGGTGGATCCTATTTGACGCCTTCCGGTTTTCACCATATCATATTTAAAATGCTTATAATTAATGCCCCCAACCCAAGCTTTTACCTCACCAGTTTGTGGGGTCATCGACATCATTGATGCTTGCAGGATAGATTTATAATATCGTATCGAATCCTTTGGAGTCATAATCGTATCAATATCTCCACTCCACGAAAAAATTCGCATTTTAGTTTTTTTGCTAAAACTTTTGATAATCTCCTCCTTATCTTTGCCCTGCTTAGAAAGTTCCCTCCAACGATCACTCCGTCTCATTGCAGAATTTATTATCTGTTCGGTTTCTTCGGCAGTAATGTCTCGAAAAGGAGCTGTTTTATTCTTTACATTTTGCGCATCGAATTCCTTTTGCAATCTCATGATATGTTCATCCATTGCCTCTTCAGCATAGGT
>JBLHIC010000018.1:0-36865 GCA_047614245.1 Flavobacteriaceae bacterium | reverse complement strand
AATGCGCTAATTGCAAGGCATACGGGACCGCTCAAGTTGAACCCTATGGCATTTGCTACATTGGTCCCATAGTTTAAATTAATGGCTGAAAAAATAATACCAGGAATCAATAAAAATATAAATAATATGTATGGCCAAGATTTTCTATGAAATCCTCTGTAAAACATTCCGATAGTAAGAAAAGCGATCACCATGTATTTAGCAAACTCATATGAAAACGAAGCGTTCGTCATCCTGGACAAAACTTCATACCCCATAATGTATGCAGCTCCCATAAGGGCCTCATCGTGCTTATTATTATTTGTTAGAATTAAATAAAGAAAAAATAGAATGGCTAATGGAAGCAATAATTTCGAAAGTACTGGGAAGATAAAAATACCGAATCCGAACGCAGCGTGCACTGCAATTAGGTGAATGTATTTTATTTTAGCGGGCGATTTAATAACTTTCTAATTTATATAAACTTAATATTTTTGATTGTACAGCCTGAAACGTATACTTACTTCTAATGTGGTTTGAAAAGGCTAAAGCATCTTCTTTTCTTTTCGTCGGATTTTCGATGTACGTTAGTAAAGCTAGTGCTAAATTTTCTGAATTTCCTGGTGATATAACAAATCCGAAATCATTAATCACTTCCTTACATTGACCAACATCGGTGCATACAACTGGTAAATTTGCGAAACCATATTCTAAAAGGGCCACTGGCAAACCTTCAGATTTAGATGACAATACTCCGATATCACAGCTTTTAAGTAATTCTAAAACGCCATTTTGAGCATCATAAAAAAAGACCTGTTCTAATTTATTTTCCTTAATAAAAGTTAATAAAGTGTTACAATAGCTATCGTGATTGATTTTTCCTAATAAATGCAAAGATAAAAAAGAGTGCTTTTTCTGAGCCAATTTAAATGCATTCAATAAATTGAGATGATCTTTTTGCTCTCTAATATTCGCAAGACATACGATTCGAAAGCCCTCTTCACCCTGTAAGGAAATTGAAGGCTTTATTGTTGTACTTTCACTAATGAAGTTTTTAAGGTAAAATACACTGTCACATTTTAAGTTTTTCACAGCCCATTCTTTTAAGTTTTCATTTACTGAAATAATAACATTAAAAAATCGAGAACATCCTTTTAGAATCCCAAATTTTCTATTTTGAAGCATTTGATTTTGACCATAGTGATCGTGCCAAATGAGCTTCAAGCTGGGTTTAAAAAACTTCAGGATTGTTGCATAAAAAAAACTACTAGAATGTGCATGAATCACATCAATGTTATTCTTAGAAACAAACTTAAAAAGTCTTAAAATAGCACCTATATCGATCACGCTTCTTTTCTTCAAAAACAAGTATTCGACACCTAAATCAATTGTTGCCTTGAGCAATCCTTCTTTGCGTGTAACACATAAAAATGAACCATCAATGTGGTTTGTCAGTTCGTTAGCATAGGTTACTGCCATCCTTTCTGCCCCTCCGGTTTCCAATGAATCTATTAGCTGTAAAACTTTCATTTTTAAAGCAATTTTACGATTTCACTCTCAAAAACATCTAAGGTATAATTTTGTGACCAATTTTGTGCCTTCGCGCTAATATCAATCAGTTTTTCTTGTTGAGAAAGTAAAGATAGTACTTTAGTAACATCCCGATCAAAGTCCATTTCAATTAAAATACCTCTTTCACCATTTCCCAACATCCAGGGAACACAACTAATTTTAGGAACAATTGGAATACTGCCCCAGAACATGGCTTCCGCAACTACTTTTGGCCAGCCTTCCGATTTAGACGGTAATATTAAAAAATGCGATTCTTTATAAGCACTTTCCACTCTCTCTGCTGTTTGATTACCATGAAGCTTGACCCTCTCCGTTAAATCATTTAAACGAATATAGCTTTCCAAAGAAGATCTTTCGTCACCGTCTCCAAATAGATCAAGCGAACAATCAACACCCTCATCGAGAAGAAATGCTACCAGCTTAATCGCATACAACGGCCTTTTTCCAGCTGAGAGACTCCCAACAAAAAGAAACTTAAAATGAGATCCAAACCCCCGAGTACTTGTTTGATCGACTTTACTTTTCGGATAGGTAGCTGTGAAGAACGATTTTATATTCTTTGTTTGCTCTGGCCAGTCTCCATATACTAAGACTTGCATATTTTTTGTTAAAAAAGTACTCCTCAATATCCATTTTTGAAGACGATAACTTAAAGGTTGTTTTGCCTGGGGATCCCAATTTCCAGCATATTTAGCTGTTTTTTGTTTATTTGGAAAAAACACTTGAAGAACTGCACCAAGCAAACCAATATTCCCCGGACACCGTAAATGAATATGATCTGCCTTTAAGAAAGCAACAAATATTTTCCATTTAATAATTGGCGTAAAACATATTGCTCGTATAATTTCCTTAACAGATGTAAAAGAAATAGCATGAATTACTGAAACTTTAATATTTGCATGAGTATATGCAAAATGTATGCTAGACAATTCCTCTTTAGAAATTGGAGCTACTATTATAATTTCATCAACGTATTTAGCCCATAGATTCATCTCTCTCACATAAGGACCATAAGCATAAACCTTACCTTCTTTAAAAATATGAGCCGCATGTGTTATAATAACGAATTTCATTTAAATTTGGGCCTTTTAACTAAAATACTAAACCAGCCAATAGTCCTTCCGATGGACTCAGTGAAAGCTTCCTTTTTTTGGACTCCTTTTATTGAATTACTAAAACGGATTAAAGTTAAAAGCAATGCTGTTGCATTCCATTTTAATCTCGCTTTAAACGACGGAATCGGATGTTTCACTCGCCAGACATACCAGCCATTTCGCACTACCATTTTTCCATAACTATATTGATTGGGTCTCCCAGAAGGTTCATGGTAATGAAACAATTGAGCAGCTGTATTAACATATAATTTACCTATTTTCGACAAACGTAAGGTGAAATCAGCGTCTTCATACAAGCCATACCCTACAAAATATTCTGAAAACTTCTCAGTATGCAAAACTTCGGTTTTAAAAGATGAAACACCTCCCATAAACTGTTCCACTTCATATATTTTCCCGGAAGGAGGCAAAAAACTGACGCTCCTTCCGTGTGCAAAATCTGGCATAAATGCTGGTGGTCTATCTGCATCTAACCCTAATTTTTTCCGAAGTGCAAAACGAGCTCCTTCGCTACGAACATAGCCATCATAAGCAAATTGATTCGAATTTGGTTTTTCTGAAGGTTTCAAAGGCCGCCATGTTACCTCGTTGGCAATATAACCGCCTACCCCAAGTGCCTCGGGATGCAATTGGTATGTGCTTAAAAGTGTTTCAAAATAGGTGGGAGTCAAAATAATATCATCATCCAGAAAACAAACAATATCGATGTTATCAGCAACCTTTTCGATTCCAAAATTACGCTGCTTGGTAAGGCCTCTATTTTCTTTGGAAACTTTGAAATACTTTAAACCTTCGAACTTATTTGCGTCTAGTATCTTTTCTGTATCGTCATTTAAAGACCCATCAATAACCAAAATTTCACTTGGGTAGTTGCTTTGTACAACTACAGACTCCAGTAAAGTTAGTAAAGACTTAGGTCGCATATAAGTACATATTATGAGTGAAAACTTCATCTCTTATCTAACTTATTAGCCCAATTAACACTGCTATTCCACGCCATATTCATTTTTTGAATATAGGCAATTGGATTTTTTACGGCTTGTTTCCTGTAATATTTTATAAACAATAGAACTTTATAAGCCTGCAACTGTTGCTTGGTTGTGTGCTTAATTCTATAAAGCATAATTGTTGGAGATGGCTTGGGAAGTATATTTGATAATTCCCAAGGTCTTTGAATAGTTTCTCTGAAACCTCCCACAGCTGCTTTCAAATGTTTTAACTGAATAAACGGATTGTACAATACATCATAACCTTTGTTTCGCAACTGCATTCCATAATCGGTATCTTCACCAAATCCGTGTTCAAAAGACATATTGAAAAAAGTTGTTTTTACCACTTCCGAAGCAACAGCACTGCATCCTGAGCCGAAGGAATTCCACTGTCTAATAGGCTGTCGGAATGTAATGTCGCCTTCTCGTAGGCAGTTTAATGTAACAACTTTACACTTATAAGTTTCAAAAAACTCTAAAACCTTTTCAATTGTATTCTTAGGAATTCGAATATCATCATCTGCCATAAAAACCCATTCAGATTCAAGCTCTTTTATGGCAATATTCCTGGCGTTACAAGCACCCGTCTGATGAATAAACCTATGTGTAATTTGGAAGGGCCAGCTTTCAGAAGTTAGGTAATCTAATTCGCTTATAGCATTCGGGTCCGAATTTTGCTCAACGATAATTACTCGTTTAGGCAATATTGTTTGTGCAGCTAAATCATTGAGGACATCAAGTAAAAAAACTTTTCGTCCTAAGGTTGGAATAATTACGTCGACGGTTTTAGTCTCATCATTCAATTTTTTTGAAGGACCTTCCATTTTTGAGAAAGCTTCAACTTTAAACTTCTTCCGAAGATAAAAAAAGGACATTATTAATGAAAACAGATGTAACTTACGTTCATATATAATCTGAGCCAGAAAGATAAAAAACACCCAACCGGCTTTGTAATGTTCTTTAACAAATCTGTAAAGTTGATAATTTGAAGCCGGCACTGTTTCTTTTTCAGGTTGCGGATCGCCCAGCAGTAATTTCGGGTTTGAATAGCAAAGCAACCCTGCTGGCATTCCAATTTTAGCAACGGAATTTAAAAACAGATCAAGGTTTTTATTCTGAAAATCCTTAGGATTCAAAGTATTTAAAACTTGCGCATGAACTCCACCCACATCACTACTCATAAGCCAAGTTGGATAGGATACATCAAATTTTACATTAATAAAAGGCGAATCCTCTACATAACCAATGCGCTCTGTTAGATATTTATGATTCGTAACTGAATACGAAACCATCATTTTTGGATGGTGAAAAATCTGATCAATATTTGTAAAATTGAAATTTTCAAAGTACGCCTCATGACACCATAGAATCAAATCATTTGGGTGCGTTTTAGCTACTGAGAAAAAAGTATTAGTGAGACTTCCGGTTATGTCGAACTTTAAATCTTTAAGTTTTTCATTCAGAACCCTTACTGTTCTATTATTTTGATGAAGAACTACTATCATTTCAATAATAATTTATAAAATTCAATGTTCTTTTTTACAATGACTTCGGAAGAAAACTCTGCTATAATTCTTTTTCTAGCATTGGTTCCAAATCTAGTTGCCATTTCTGTATCCTTCAGTATTTCTGAAATTGATTTAGCTAATGCATGATGATCTTCTGGATGAATCATCAACCCAGTTTCATTATGGATCATAAGTTCTTTCGCCCAACCAATATTTGAGGTTACCATAGCCTTCTCCATCGCCATTGCCTCCAACCAACTCATTGGAAATGCTTCCGCCCTACTTGGTAACACTATTACTTCTGCCATATCTATTTCCTTTATCACTTCTTCATATGGCATATGATTTAAATGTGTTACGGCGGCTCTTGCATCGTCATTCAAACACTCATTGAAAAGAGCCAAAGTCGATTTTCCTTCAAGAATATCCAGATTATCCTTCCCTATTAAGCATAGTTTAGCATCGGGGTTTTCTTTTCTCAATATTTGAAATGCCTTCGCCAAATCTAAAACGCCTTTCTTACGAATAATTGTTCCAAAGTAGAGAATGGAACTGGCTTTCTTCGGAAGGTGTAGTGGTTTAAATTTATCCGTATCAATTCCGTTATAAAGCGTTATTATATTTTCTGAAAGTCCGAAAATTTCTCTGGTTTTAATCTCGGTAAAATCACTCACCGAAATAATAGCATCCGCGTTTTTAAGTGCCTTAGATTCAAAAAAGAAATTTTTCCTCTTTTGTCGCCTTCCTTCCAAATTACAAAAATATGCATCTGTTCCGTGAAGCCGAATGACGAGAGGTACTTTCAGATTCATAAAGGAAGTTATCCCAGTCCAGTCTGCTGCTTCTACGACATCAATTTGATCTTTCAAAATGACGCTATTTATATATTTCGCAAGATGCTTCCTGTATAAATACCATCCAAAGAACTTATATTTTATATGCTTTATTAGGTGAAAAGTAATTCCGTTTTCTTCAAAAACAACATGCTCTGCTTGTCCATATATAAATAAACTAACCTTTATCTTTTTCGCAACCAATCCCTCTGCAAGATTCTTTATACTCGAACCAATACCTGCAGCGTGATTTACACGAGGATGAGGATATTCCGTAGTTAAAAAAGAAACGTGCATTAGTTTAAAATTAAATCCTCGATTAGTCTTCGCGTAAAATCCTGAGCTCCAGTATCGTTTAAATGTCCGCAATCAAAATAATAATCGAAATTGTCGTCATAGACTGAAACGTAATTATGTAATTCAGGTATTTTTATTTTTAGTTTATCAATGTAATCTCTACCAATCGCGGTGTTACAAATTGGTGCGGTAAAGAAATAAGGAGCTATATTTCTTTCCTGAAATAGCTTTTTCATAGCATCAATACTTTCGTTAGTACCTATAATTTTATCAGGAAGCGCCCTAACAATATTGTCGTGTTTGCCAAACTTTGGAATAAACCCATTATCGAAATTAGCAGCCGGTCTAGCACCTCTTAGTGAATTAAAAATTTCCCGAAATCCAGTAACGTGACCATTTTCAATAAAACTATAAAACGGAATATATTCATTCCAAAAACTATAGTCATAGTCGTCTAAAACTGAACCAAGTTTGCTTTCATTGTGATAAGGCAGCAATTGTGCTCTAAATTTAGGCGAATATTCAACATCATTAAATAAATAATCTACTTGAACAAAAGCATTTTTGATAGTGACCCCTTGGCTCTGTAGTAGTTCAAGTAAAGCATATGTATCGAAAAGAGTCGTGCCGGATATACCATAATTGAGACAGCTCTTCCCAGTTAATCGTTCGACGAGATCGCAATCGACATGAAATTCGGTTCTGGACGATCCGAAGAATACATAATCATATGTCACGTTCTCTTTTTGAAGTGCATATTGCAATTTGGATCTAGGGATTCCTTTAGTAAAAGCCGTGGTATATATAGCATCAAAGGCAACCATAAAGATGATTGTCATTCCGAGAAGTAAAGCCACATATATTAGAAATTGTTTCATTAAAACTGAAAATAAATAAATTGTTGGTTTTCTGTATAAACACCCAAGGTAAGAATCATTGCCACTACTGCCGCAAGTTTCAGCCATTTAAATCGACCGAAAAAAGGATGCTCCTTACATCTATGAAACCATTCTATTATTATAAAAATCCCAATCAATAATAACATTTCTACACTATATCTTTCTATTATAAGGAGTTCTACATTGAAGTTAAGGTCTAAGAACAATCGCTTGTAATAGTCAATTGCTACGGATAAATTTTCAGATCTAAAAAACACCCAAGCCAAGGTTACCAGTGAAAAGGTTGTAATTATTTGTACAATTTCTTTAAATGAAGGAATGAAGCGTTTCTCCGCAACTTGGCTTAGGTGTTTCCGATTTCTCTTGCTCAATAACAAAGGAAGGAAAAAAACCGCGTGCAAAGCACTCCAGATGATTATAGTCCAGTTTGCACCGTGCCATAATCCACTGACTAGAAAAATGATAAATACGTTTCTTATTTGTTTCGTTTTACCACCACGCGAACCACCCAAAGGTATGTACAAGTAATCCTTAAACCATGAGAAAAGAGTAATGTGCCATCGTCGCCAAAATTCAGCGATATCTCGTGAAAAGTATGGATAGTTGAAATTACGAGTTAGTTCAAATCCAAAAAGGCGCGCGGTACCTATTGCAATATCAGTATATCCTGAAAAGTCTCCATAAATTTGAAAACCAAAATAGATGACACCTAAAAGTAGTGTCAACGAGTTCACATCCTGATAGTTTTCAAAAATTGTGTTTACATAAGTTGCACAACTATCGGCAATAACTACCTTCTTAAAAAGCCCCCAAATTATTAAATGCAATCCTGATTTGGCTCTTTCAAAATTGAAAAGTCGTTTTACAGAAAATTGAGGTAAGAGGTTTGAAGCTCTTTCAATAGGCCCTGCAACTAACTGCGGAAAGAAGGCGACAAAAGCAGCAAAATTTATGAAATTTCTAGTTGGCTGTAGTTTTTTTCGATAGATATCGAACGTATAACTTAACGTTTGAAAAGTATAAAACGAAATTCCAACCGGAAGGATAATTTGAAGAGTCCAGGCATGCATTTCAACACCCAGGTTGGCCCAGGCATTTATCCAGCTATCAACAAAGAAATTATAATACTTGAAGAATCCAAGCATTCCAATGTTTACGGCTACACTTGCTGCTACCAATAGCTTTCTTTGCCTTTTATCTTCTTCTTTTTCCAATGCCAAACCCACAAAATAATCGACACAGGTACTTAAACCAATCAAAGCCAGAAACCGGAAGTCCCACCAGCCATAAAACAAGTAACTTGCGACCAGTAATAGCGCATTTTGAGCCTTTATACTTTGTTTTAGCACAAACCAATACAAAATAAAGACGACAGGCAGAAACAATAAAAATTCAATGGAGTTGAATAACATCCTTACATCTATTTACTATTAATTCTCGTGAACCTCATCTTCATTATTATAATTTTAAAATTGTCTGAGTTACTTCATCCCAAATACGTTCTGAAGCATCTTGCGGTGGATGCAGATTTATTTTCTCAAACCACCTCTTCGACTCGGCTAGGGTATCCTTTCCATCTGTTAGCATTGCTAGTAAATCCTTACTTATGTCTTCTGGCCTCGAGAACCAAACTACAGCCTTTTTAGACGGCATTGACCTAAAATGCACATAATCGTAAACATACACTCCTTCTTCAGCTTGTTTTGAAGGATTTAAATAATTATAATTTATAAAGGCACAGGGCTTATCATAACAAGCATAGTCAAAAACCATAGAAGAGCCGAGGTTCACAACGCAAGCCGTATGCCCTATAATATTAGTTTGAAGCGCAAGATCCTTCTTGGTAGGTAAAATCGTATTCCAACTGTCTCCAATTTTCTCCCAGGCGGGTTCAATTGAAATAATAATATCTTCATAAGCTTTTAATACCTGGTTGTAACGTTCTGAATAATCTACAGGGCACCTTCTAAAAATTATTCCCAAGTTTTGTCCGTTATCATTTAGTTCCTTCACGGCAGCAGCTACATCTCTTAAATAAAAGGCATCTGTAGGTGAGGTGGTTACATCATCGCCACTGAAGCAGATATATTCTTTATTTAAATCGAGACCGTGTGTTTTAAAGAACACTTCTCTAGTTTCTTTAATCGAAGAATTAAAGTGGTTTTCAAACTGTGGTGTTCCGGTTACTTTAATCTGTTCTGGTTCAATATATTGCTGATAATTAGTTAATTCTTGTTTCATGTGCTCACTCCAAACAAAATAGTAATCGGTTGTGACTACTGTGGTCGCTTTTGGCACATTGTCCCATGAAAAAATAAATGATGCCGTAGGAATTCCCATTTCTTTTGAGGCCGCCAAAGGCGCTATCGAGAGCACAGATCGTTGACTCACACTAAAAACGAAATCTGGTTTTTCAGTTTTAAGCACTTTTATACAATCTTGGTAATAAACTGTTTTCCGCTCTAAGCTGATAATGCGGCTACGTAACCGCTTCAAACCTTTTTCTGAAGCATATCGTCTTTTATACCAGCGTATCATAAGACTCTTAACAGCCTTTTTTAAACTATTATAAGAAAGTGGAAATACGTATTCATGATATATAGTATCCTTATCTCTTTTCGCGTACAAACTCAATTCTACTCGAATCTGAGCGGCTTTCAAGATATCAGTAAGCGCATGTAATTTTGGGTTTTGAATCTTAATTTCTCTGAAACCCATGTTCTGTAAATCGAAAGGAGTCGCATTCCAGAAAACCACCTCATAGCCTTTTTTAACCCCGATTTCATAGAAAGCGCTGTAAGCGAAATTCCGTAGACTCACTCCGTCGGGCATTAAAACCAAAACCTTTTTATTCATTCTAGTTAACTATATTTAGCTTTGAGCGTAGGTCACAAACAAGGCTTAATCATTTAACAACAAACCCGTATTCAACCATTGCCAGATATGAAAACTACTATCTTGATCCCCTGCAAAATAAGCATTTAATTCCTTTTCCAATCCTTCTTTGTCAAACCATTTATAAGCCGATATCGCTTTGATTTCTGTTTCCACCCAGGGTCTTAAATCACTGGCCAACCATTCTCTTTGCGGGGTTTGTAATGGTCTTTTAGGCGCATAGCGTATGGTATCGCTTAATAATTCAGAAACCAATGAGCGCAATAAATATTTCTGAATTCCATCCTTAATTTTATAGTCTAAAGGTTGGGCAAAAGCAAATTCCACAAGCCTGTAATCCAAAAAAGGTTCTCTTAATTCTGTGCTTGCCGCCATAGAAATGCGGTCGTTAAAACGCAATGCTCTTGGAATCTTTGTATAAAACAAATCCCGATACTGCAAATTTAAAACCTCATCTTCAAAAGGATTCGGGTAAATCGGTTTAACTGCTTTGTTCAGAAATTCAGGGCTTAAAACTTCTTTTCTAAAAGGTGTTTTCTGAACCCCTTGAATTACGCTATCATTCTTTTTAACATAGTAATCGTAACCCGCCCATTGCTCATCCATTCCTTGTCCGTCAAGCAATACAATTACATTATCTTCCCTCGCTTGCTGAAAAATATTCCCGTAGGCAATCGTTGGAATACCACCAAAGGGTTCATCCTGAAAACCAGACATTTTTACACTTTGGTCTTTTACTTCTGAAGCACTTAATAGTATTTTAGAGAGCGGATTTTGCGTGTTTTCAAGCAATTCTTCAACCCAAGGTAGCTCGTCGTAATTAGGATCACCAGTATAAAAGGTATAAGCGTTTATTTTTTCTCCTTTTTCGTTTCGATTCACCAAAGCCAATAGCGTGGAGCTATCTAAACCTCCGCTCACATTGAACCCCACAGGAACATCGGATCTGAAACGCAGTTTAATACTATCTTCTAATAATTCCTTATAGGTTTTTTTTACCTCATCGAAAGAAAGAACATTCTGGTGTTTTTTAATTTCATCTTCAAAAACGTACCATCTATCTATAACCACTCGTCCATTTATATAGCTCAGATAATGTCCGCCAGGCAATTGTTCAATTCCTTCCCAAAAAGTTTCATTAGGCATTCCATAACTTCCGAAGGCAAAATAACCGGCCCATATACTATCATTTGTTTTCTTCGGAACCCCTGCCGCAAAGAGCGTTTTAATTTCTGAAGCAAAATAAAAAGAATCATTTTTAAGAGTGTAATAAAATGGTTTCACTCCAAATCGATCGCGTGCGGCAAAAAGTTCTTTTTTCTTTGAATCCCAAATTGCAAAAGAGAACATACCGTTCAATTTAGATAAACAAGCTTTCCCCCAATTTATATAAGCCGCCAGCAGCACTTCGGTGTCGGATGCCGTTTTAAAATCAAAGTTTTTCTTAAGACTTTCCCGCAGCTCTGGATAATTGTATATTTCGCCATTATAGACGAGAATATATCGCTTGTCTTTTGAATAGAAAGGCTGATTTCCTTGAGGAGAAAGATCGATAATCGACAGGCGGTTATGACCAAAAGCAACTTCGCTTTCAATGTGTTTTCCTGTGAAATCTGGACCTCGGTGCTTTTGGGTAAGAAGCATTTTATCAATAAGTACTTCAGTAGCACTCTTGCCAACAATTCCAGCGATACCGCACATTATTTACTAAATTTTTCAGCAAGGACAACAGCTCTCTCCCAATCTTGCATAGTGTCAATATTTACATGTCTCTCCGGATCTGATTCGATGTATGAAATCTCTCGTCCGTATAAAGAATGTTGCGATGTAACTATATCACTCCTTGTAATATAAATTGATCCGTCACGATAATAAGCAACTGGAAGATCTTGACGACGTTTAATAATCTCATCTTCCCCTGTCGACAATTTTAAAGTGTTTTTTTCTGAAACCTCATAAACCCAATGTGGATTGAACTCGTGTGGAACTTTTAATACAGAGACCAAGGAGTCGGTTCCTGCTTCTTTAAATTTTAAAATCGCCTTATCTATAAACTGAGATGTTCTAAATGGGTTGGTGACTTGCAATAAACAAACAGCATCATAGGTCTTACCCATTCTGGCTAATGTTTCAAGAGCCTGAACCACAACAGAAATAGAACTCGCTGTATCGCTCGCTAATTGAGCAGGACGCACAAAGGGAACCTCAGCCCCCATTTGTTTTGCAAGTGCTATAAGCGTAGCATCTTCAGAAGAAAAAACAACACTGTCGAGCAATTTTGATCCCAAAGCAGCTTCAATGGTGAATTGTAGCAAAGGCTTTCCGAGTAGTTCCTTTCTATTTTTATGCGGCAATCCTTTACTGCCACCCCGTGCTGGTATGAGTCCAAGAATTTTCATTAGTAGGTAATGGTTTTATGAAAACGCAACTCGATAGTGGCCAATATATCGGCAATTCTTTTCCCGCTCTTCCCATCCCCATATATGGTGCTTTTTGTATTTTTTGGATGCGAAAGCTGTAGTTCGATCGCGTTTTTGATTGCCTCTTCATCATAAGCGACATCTATCACATTGTCCCCGCGTAGTCTCCGGTTTTGGCGTGTACCTATATTCACTACCGGCACACCTAAAAAGGAACACTCTCTTATGCCAGCACTGCTATTGCCTATAAGACATTTGCTATTTACCAATAATTCTAAGAAATCATTGGGCTCCATATTCTTGAAGAAATGTATATTCCTAGGGTTAAAATTCTCGCGATACGAACGAATTCCGTTCGAAGTGCCATCGGCTCCGGCGTCCACATTTGGCCAAAACCAAAACGTGGGGATACCCAAAGAGTCTACTACCCGTAATGTTTTTAGAACATCATTTTTGGCTTCGTTGTATTCGGTAGTAACTGGATGCTGCATCACAACGACATAGTCCTCCGAAGCGGAAAAAGTGCCTCCAACTCCACCATATTTTTCAATTGGATCGAAATCTAAATTTGGGGATTTTAAAACTTCCGACGCAATATCGATTGAGGGGCAACCAGTATTATAAACATAAGATTCGTCTTCCCCCATTTTCACTACTCGCTCCTTAGCATCTTCAGATGTCACAAAATGAATATCCGCTAATTTGGTATTGGCGTGGCGCACTTTCTCATCTATATTACCCGTAACTTCCCCACCTTGTAAATGTATTAGTGGAATGTTCTGATAAGCCGCTGCGATTGAGGTTGCAATAGTTTCAAAGCGATCGGCAATGGTTATAACGGCATCAGGTTGTAAATTATAAAACACATTGGAAAGTTCCATAACGCCTAAACCCGTTGTCTTGGCCATCGCTGTTTTATTTTCACCTTCCAAAACCATAAATACTTTTTCATTGACTTTGAAACCGTCTTTTTCAATAAAATTTAGAGCATTGCCATAGCGGTCTAACAAAGCAGAGCCTGCGACTACTAGTTGTAATTCTAAATCGGGATGATCTTTAATCGCCTGCAAAGCGGTTTTAACTCGACTATAAGAAGGCCTAGCGGTAATTACAGCACATATTTTACGTTTTTGACTCATCGTTTATTGAATATCATCTTCGGTTAAAAAATTCCATTGTTCTAAATCTCTGGTTATTTTTTTACCCAGAACATAATTATAATTCGAAGCATCGATGCCATAGCCTTTCGGTTTTTTAGCTTCCAAATCTTCAAAGCAAAGCAGGTGACCTTTCACTAAATCTTTGTTAACTGCCAGAGACTTTTCAAAGATCTGTTTTAGATCCATAAAAGCAGAATTGTCTCTTTTATCAACAGGATTATCCAACGCTTTGGCAATTTCATTCACTCCATTCACCAACTCAATGGTTTCTGCAATGGTTAATGAGGAGGTCACATCGGGTCCAAATTGCGCCTTATCGAGTACTACATGAAACTCTAATATTCTAGCTCCCAAGGCAGCAGCGGCAATTCCAGTGGCAATCTTAGCAGAGTGATCTGAAAAACCAATAGGAACATCATAGCGTTCTTTTAACTCCGAAATTACATTTAATCCATAACTCTCAGGCTGGGTAGGATAGCTAGTTGTGCATTGCAAAATTGAAAAATTGGCGTTGTAGTGCTTCAGAAAAGAAACCGCTTTATCCAGCTCTTCGAATGAACTCATTCCACTCGAAATAATAATAGGTTTGCCCGTATCAACCACTTTTTTCAACAATAAAAAATTAGTAACCTCACCGCTTCCTATTTTATAGTGTTCGACCTTCGCTTTTTCTAAAACATCAACAGCCCGGTTACTAAAAGGACTGCTAATAAAAGCTAGACCAACTTCTTTACAATGCTTTCCAATGGCCATCCAATCTTCTTCAGAAAACTCCATGCGCTTCCAATAATCAAAACGCGTTTTATCTTGTTTAGAAAATTTAATCCGAAAGGGCTCGTGAATACTGCTTTCAGCATCCGCAATATGCGTTTGAAATTTAATAGCGCTAACCCCGGTCGTCGCCACGGCATCAATATAATCGTGCAATACTTCAAGACTTCCATTATGGGCTTGTCCTATTTCGGCAATCGTAGTTATCAAACTATATATTTTTATATATCAAATGTAGCAATTAAATATGCCTTAGACGCTTCAAAAAGTGAGCTTATCAATTTTCACAAGATACCGAGTCCACAAAAGTAAACCAAGCTAGAACGGACAAACTGAAAGCAATCCAGCTTGCAAGCTTTGAATATTAGAGGTTTCCGGCAAACTTGGGCGGTTCTTAAATAAATTCTGAATTTCACTACTTGTAAGTTTATTTTGTGAAATGGTCGGAATATAATTCAAAATCCCAACCGACTCAAAGTAATCCTGAAATTTGATTCCGTCCCCAAATAATTTATCTGAAAACTGTGCCCAAACCGCGGGGATGTTATAACTGTGAGAAATAATCAATCCGTGGAGTGAGGACGAGATGATACGTTCACATTGCAAGAATAAATCGGCCGTCGGTTCAATATTATTCGTCATTAAGTCAATAATAAGCACATTTTTCTCAGAAGCATATAACTCCTTAATGTACTTATAGTCAGTGTAATGCGGTACAATCCCTAGGCTATACTTTTTAGGAATTTCAGGACTGTAATATTTTGGTAACAGGATTGCCGGATCGCCATAGATTTCTGGAACATGATAGCCTAGGTTCATTAAAACTTCCCTTGTTCTTGGCCCTCTTACCGCTAAAAACTTTGCCTTTTCTATTTTGGCATCTTTTGAAATTACGCCACTGCCCCAGACAATGCATTTAGAATTGACCTGAGCGAGAATACTTCCAACGGTAACATAAATTGGCGAAAACAAATCCTGAAGATGCCATTTTTTAGGATGCACCCAAACCACATTTTTTCCTGAGATTTTTTCCACCAAATACTTGCCTAAAAGATCTCCAAAATTCTCCTTGGATTTTCCCATAAGTTCGATTTCACTCCACCAAAATAGTCTGATTCTCTTGCTCATAGTTTTGGAATCCTTTCCCGTTAGCTTCTAAGGTTTATAAATTGTTAACTGCATACTATTTTCTTCTTGAAAAACCTGATAGTTATAATGGTAATTTCTGTAGAAACTTATGATATGTAAAAGCAGCATGTCATTAATTTCTTTCATTGTATAATAGGTGGGAACTTTCTTTCCTAGACTTTTTTTAGCTTTATATTTTAATGAGTTTTGGAAATCATCTTCGCTAATAATAAAGTGGGTGACTTCATTTTTCACTTCGGAAAGTTCACAAAAAAGAAAATGATCGATTGCCTCTTTCTTATTTGTAATCTGTCGCGCTTCACCTTTAAAATTCTGAAGTAATTCGAATCCAGTTTGATTCAAAGGCAGCCCCCAGTTAATTCGATTTACGATTGTATTCACGTTTGCTTTGGCCTGATTCAAGCGATAATGATTCAGCTGAACAATTCCGCTCAGCTGCAATTCTTCCGAAATTTTTGACGATTCTTTAGATCTATAGCTAGGATGCCATTGATGCAGCATTAATATTTCCGAATCATAGAAATTTACATCATGTCCATCATTTCGTAGGCGCACATGCATATCGGTATCTTCAGCGCCCCAAAAATGATAAAACTCATCAAAGCCACGTAATTTCTGAAGTGCTTTGACAGGAAACATCGTTAATCCGGTTGCCCCATCTGTGCTTTCAAAATCAGTTTTATAATCAGGGTAATTCTTTGTTAATTTTGTTTCTTCTTCGTTTAAAAAACCAACTTTAAAATAGGTGGACGTATTTTGTTTTTGAAGTGAGATTGCTTTTGCAACGAATTCCGGATGAAAGATCATATCTACGTCTGCAATAAAACAGAAGCCTTCATCTAATTCTTTAATAACACTATTTAAAGCGATGGATTTATTCCATGGTTGAAACTGAGTTGGATAATATTGATAGTTCACAAAGTCGTAGTTTTTAAGCAATGATTCTAGTGAAGAAGCAATTTCGACAGCCGATCCATAATCTACAAATTGCACGGTGAAATCAAGTAACGTCTGGTTCTTGAGCGAATCCAATGACCTTTTAACATGTTCTATATTCCTGTTGCGATATGGGTAGATTAGGGTGAGCATTTATAGTTAAAGTTCTTTTTCAATTTGATTGTAGGCTTTCAAAACTTGTTCTTTAATTAGCTCAAAACCTAAGGAGTATTTCAACTCTTGATTAATATCAAAGGCATTCTTTATTAGACTATCATTCGTTATAGCTGACAATATAAGTTTTTTAATTTCTTCAGAGTTTTCTGCATCTTCAATTAACAGCCCATTGGTTCCATTTTCGATAATTTCTGCAGTAGCATTTCCGGGATTTGATTGTATTGGGAACGCTCCCATGATTATAGCTTCTAATAAGGTATTAGGCATTCCGTCTGATAAACTATTACCAATATATACATGTGCCTGCCCCATTGTTTTTAAAACCTCCAAATGACCTAGTTTTGCATACACGATCCAGTTCTTAGGTATGTTTAATATATTTAGATAGTTAATGACTTCTAAATCTGCACCAAAAATAACAATTTGATATTCCTTAAGGTCTTCGTTTAATTGATTCAGAGCCCTAATAACAGGAATCGCCCTGCCGGACCGCCCCTGATATCCTTTTACTAAAATAATATTTCTGGGAGAAACCGGATTTACAAATTGTTCTAATTCTTCAAGATGAAATCCACCACCACCTGGAAAAGACCCTAAGAATTTATTCCTAAAGCCCAATTCCTGTGCAATTTTAGAATCTCTTTGATTATCAGTAATAAGATAATCTATATGAGGTAGTACCATTTCTAAATCTTCTCTATAATTTGGCAGGTTTTTAAAATGAAAGAGATCGCTCCCCCAAGACGAATAGATCCATTTTATATTTTTATAACGTTGCATTACCGGAAAGATAGGAACACAACACTTATACATTACGAAGCTGTGAACCGCATCCGGTTGCACAACTTTTAAAATCCGTTCGAATTCTATTTCAACATTTTTTTCTAGTAAGCCGTGTAGTTTTGGTAGGTGTTTTTTCAGAAAGACACGACCTCTAAAATCTCCAAGCCTATAACGCCAATCGGTGTGTTGGGTCACCCATTTTAAATCCTTGTTATAGCCTCCATTAAGTATATCGAACCAATGTATTTCATGTCCTGCGTCTTTAAGTTGGGATGCCCATCTAGTGAAGTGTATCGAAGGCATAGAAACAAGTAGAATTTTCATTATACAACTAGGTTTTCCAGGGTTTCTTTAAGTGATTCATCTACGAACTGGTAGGACAAATAATATTTGAGATCCGGACGATTCAATTTTATATTTCTATCACCATTCTGCCATTTGTAATACAAATCTTCTATTGCAATCGCTATATTATTAACCTCCTTAAAGTCAAAATAATACGGATATGAATCTCCAAGAAGTCGCTTCGTTTCGCTATAATGAGGTCCAATGAGTAATATTGGCTTATCGGCAGACACACAATGCGCAAACTTTCCGGGGAGAAAGGGACTAATTTCAGATCTTGCTTCCAGGATGATATTTACGGACGCCTTTTGCTGCATCGTGAACGCTTCTTCAAAAAGAACATAATCTTCACTAGCATATAGGCTGGGGATCTCTATCATTTTTTTTGAAAGATACTTGCTGAAAGCTGAGGCTTTACCTAAAAAAAGCAAGGAACTATTTTTAATCGCTTCCGGGTGTTTTTTTAAGAATAATGAGTAGGCTTCAATTATCGGTTTAGGATTCCTAAGATCTAGAAGATTTCCTCCGTGTAGCAAATTAAATTTTTGCGGATCGAAATAATCTGGAAGGCTAACATCTTCAAATTTATGTTCTAAAATCTGATGTGGAATAATAAGGCTTTTATTCTCCAAGGCTACATAATAACTCTGCAGCCACTCTTTCAGCAACAAACTTGGAAGCACAACACGTTTTGCTTTAATAGTAACCTGCCTAAAGAACATTCTTTTTTTCTTGTAGCCATAAGGGACAAAATTATATGGTCTCGGATATAGTTGTTGCGGATATGGGTCATGCACATAGGCATACCACTTTGAACACCATAGAGGTAATGATAATACAGCTTTATGAGGCCTGTAACTATTCCCTTTACTGAGGGTCCAAATCATATCGAAGTCTTCCGGATTATAATTAGTCACTGCTTTCTTCAAACTCTTCACATCATTAAAAAACCCGAATGAAAAACCAAACCTGCTATCCACCCAAGGTCCAATATCAACCTTAAACCATCGGTATAAAAGTCGCTGTACCCGGCTTAATAAAAAGAGAAAATTGCCTTTCTTTTCTTTTACTGAAATGCATTCCATCCCATCAATTTGAACTTCTTTTTGAGTGTAGTGCAAGACTGTAATTTTATAACCAGCCTTTATAAAACTGTTCAACAAAGCAACCCGTCCTTTAGTCCCACTACTGTCATTAACATCCAACGATTCAATAACAACCAATATTTTTTTAGCCTCTTTCAAAATAAACAATTTTTACAGAATGTTTCATCTCCTCGTTAACCTCTTATAATATACCCACATCGGATAGACTTCATATTTAAAATAAACAAATGCTTTCTCGATTATTTTAGGCTTGGATATTTTTACTAGATCATCCAATAATTCTCTATCTCTAAAAGACAGAGCCAAACTCATTAGATATTTAAAAAGGTAGGTGCTTAACAGACCCTTTTCGGTTAAAGTTTTGGTTATTAATCTAATCGCATTCTTTTTTGAATTAAGTCTAATAGGATTTTGATTCCAAAATTCGCCTGTATTTGAATTTGAATGCTTTCTTCCGTAGAAAAGTGTTTTCTCAATACAGATACCTTTAATTTCTTCTGAAAGTATTCTGGAATAGCATTCCCATTCTTCAGCATACATAAGTGACTCATTAAATCTAATACCCTCAAAACAATCTTTCGTCCACATCACAGCGCACGAATTAAAAGGCAAGGTATGGTCAATCATTTTAGCAATATCCCTTGTCGCTATTTCAAAAGAAGTATAATTTTCCTGAGCATCAAAATTATAATCAAAGTCATTTGTAAATACAGCTCTTAGATATCTACAAAATTTATATTCTTCCGAAGCTAATTCTTTTTGGCATATTTCCAGGTTTTCAGGATGTGGAATATCATCATCATCAAAGAATATAATAAAGTCTCCTTTTGCAATATCAAGACCGTAGTTTCGGCAGCCGGGTAAGCCTTTTGCATAAGTATCTGGCCTTTTCAGAAAAGTGAAACGACTATCATCTTCGAGCATAGGCGATATTACTTCCAGCGTATTGTCGGTTCCCCCATCATCAATAATCAAGCATTCCCAATCTTTAAAAGTCTGTTTATGAATAGCTTCTAGGGTTTCTACAATAAAATGAGCTCTATTGTAAGTGGCCATTATAATGCTAACAGAGGGAGAACTCACTTTAATTTGTTTTGAAGACGAGTTAATAGTTCTTTCGATTGTGGATACTCAAATTTACGCGCAAAAAATGAATTAGCATTCAATAATTTATCTAAATCGGTATTGTCTAAAATTGCAGGGTTATTCCCATTTCTTGCAACCCAATCTATATAGCGCAAATTAGTATTTGCCACTTTTTCAGCAAATGGTGAATTCATTACTATTGTGGAGAAATAAAACTCCTCCGAACACAGTGTATGCTTAAACCTATTGAAAACATTTTTATTATTTTTTGTGAACGTTACCACATAATCTAAGCAAGCTCTGCTTAAACTCCACCAAGTAGAACCTCCGTATAAACTTGGTATTTTGGAAGAAATTGATCTTTTAAATCCGAGCTTTTTTTGTATTCTAATAAGGCGTTTAATCAAACCTTTCTGCTTCGGCTTTTTACCATTTAGCCAGTCATAAAAATTATAGTATTCAATTCTGTCCATTCCTCCATTATTTGCCCAACCGAGTTTAGGAACCTTGAAATGATCCATGTACTCTGAATCACTATTTTTTTTGAAGAACGCAACGAATTCGGTGGCAGGCTTTATTGGGTAATCGTGGCCACTAATAAGATGAAAATATGATGTTTCTTTACTCTTCAGTGCTTCTTCAGCTAAGAAGATGATGCTTTTTAAATGATTCAAACCACCCCAATTCACTTTGTATTTCTGACTTACCAATTTAACCTGAGGATATGAAGTTAGCACGCGCATCTCTTCAAAAGACAAATTGCTTTTTTTATCTATGTGAATATAAATGCCAAACTCAGCACCAAACACCTTGAAAATCTCCTCGAGGTGATGATAATTCTTATATGCTGTTATGAGTATCGCCTGTTGCATTACCTCCTTTATTTTTTAAAAATTCTTTTGATAACTCGCATAGGCTTCATCAAAGCATATCCAAGTTTATATTCAGGGCGCTCAAGATTCTTGAGTTTTTCACGCTCTCCATTTTCCAGCACTCTCAATACATGACCTATAAATAGCTCGAAATTATCTTTATATAAATCACTATGCTTTATGTATATATAATTTAAAAGTTCTGTTTTAATCTTATTGGCTTTGGACGTAGTTGACGTTTCTCTTTTTCGATAATTGTAAAGTGCTTCTCCGACAACTGCCGTGTCCCCCCCTTTTTCTAGAAGTCTGATAAAAAACTCCCAATCTTCAAATCCGCGTCGCATGGTTTCATCATAACCGCCACAGATTCTCCAGTCTTCTTTTCTGAAAAAGGATGTTCCCAGCGCTTGATTGGCGAACAAAAAATCTTTTATCGTGCCACCTTTCGGCTTAAAGACCTGAGTTGAACCATTATCATGAATCAATGTAGCATAGCAGGTAACAAGTTTTATCTCTTCCGAAGCATCCATAAGCGAAATTGCCTTTTCACAAAATGAAGGTTCAAAATAATCATCACTATCCAAGGTAACTATATAGGCTCCAGAAGCAGATCCAATCCCCACATTTCTAGCGGTACTTTGACCGTGATTCTTCTGAGTAATTAACCTCGTTATTTTTGGCTCCAACTTTTTTAAAACGGCCTTTGTTTCTGCATTAGAACCATCGTCCACTACAATCACCTCCTTATTTGGGTAGGTCTGACCCAAAGCAGAAGCCACTGCCTGCTCAATAAACGGAGCATCATTATAACACGGAATGATAATAGAAACTATTTTATGATCCATTAATTTAATTTTGCTTTATTTAAAAACCAATAGCCTTTTTTGAAAATATAATTACTGCCAATTGCCAGCGCATAATACAACATTTTACGAAACCCAAAATGTCGTGAGATTTTTGGAAGTGACTTATAAAAATAAGGAGGTAATTGTCGTTCTTCAGCAATTCGAAAAGAATAATTCATATAGCCCGATAAAAACCAATAAATTAAATCTTTATCATTAAACTTTTCAATATCAAGAAAGGTGTAAAACTTAATCTCTGCCACATTTATATTCTCCTGAAGTTTATTGAGTCCTTTTGTACTCGTCAATGCATCATCGTGAACTCTCCTATGTGTTAAAATAGAATTTACAAAAACCCCATTATTATTCTTGTGCAGCAATTGTGTGAAGAAGTTATACTCGTCTCCCGCAGTTCTAAACTTCTCGTTAAAATATGTCGTCGTTAGGATTTGTTTCTTTGCTAAGAAATCATCTGTAATCCAACCCATTCTTACCTTACCAAAATTACTAGCTGACATTTTCACAGTATTTCTATCAAACACATAGGGTCTATCTGTTAAACCCTTACCTTCTATAAAATTTTGAGCATCTCCTACAGCGAAGTCGGCTTTATGATTTTCAAGTGCAGCTACCAAAAGTTGAATATGGTCGGTAGTCATGAGGTCATCGCTATCGAACCAATTAATATAATCTCCTTTACTCAATTCAAATCCGTAATTTCTACAAGCATTTGCGCCTTTCAAACGATTATTAGGTCTCGAAACGATTGAAAATCTGTGGTCTTTAGCAACATATCTCTGTATGACCTCCCGAGAATCATCTGTTGAATGATCGTCCACAATAATGCACTCCCAGTTCAAATAAGTCTGCCCGATAATCGAATCCAGCGTTTCACCAATAAGATGCGCCCGGTTAAAATTTGGTATTATTATCGAAACCTTTTTCACCCTGTCTTATTCCTATTTACATACATGCGTCTTGTAAATTTCAAGGCTTCCCTTAGACCTTCATATTTATACTTAAGAGGAATGGTACCTTTCCAAAAACTAAAATCATTCTTCTTTAAACTATAGGTTAAATGCTCAAACCTTTTCAGAATTGCAAAACGATGTCTCCTTTTAAATTTTTCTAAATAGTCGTAAACAATAGACTTATAAAACTGATACTGAAGTAGCTTTTTTTCTTCGGAAAGGTAAGTCATTCTGGAAATATTCACCTCCGAATGCCGGAAATAAACTGAAGCTTCA
Organism: Flavobacteriaceae bacterium; assembly: GCA_047614245.1. Taxonomy (GTDB): domain Bacteria; phylum Bacteroidota; class Bacteroidia; order Flavobacteriales; family Flavobacteriaceae; genus Ulvibacter. The sequence continues at coordinate 13,881 of JBLHIC010000018.1, read as the reverse complement.
TTTATCGTATAGATCTTTCCAAATTCACTAAAATCCAACCATGCCCAATCATCTGCGTGCCAGGCGAGAGGAATATCCCGAAAGCCATGCTTGACATAGGCCTTTCTACTGAATATATGTTCTGACAGTGAGCTTCGATACTTCTCAAAAAAACGTTTGTAAAAAACATCTCCATACTCCTGAAGCTTAGGCTGGGTAAATCTTTCAGAAATAAAACCACCCTTTGCATCAATTACCTGAGACGCATATTTTACAACTTGCACTCCGTTATTTTCAATCTCTTTTAGGTTTTCATAGAAAGAAGCAACTACATTTTCAGAAAGCAAATCATCATCGCACAAAACCATAAGCCAGGGCTCATCTTGCGTTAAGGCAATACACCGATCCCATTGCTTTGTCAAAGATTTTTTTCCCAAATTATCTACGAAAGTGTGTGAAATTATATCTAATTGGTTTGCGTAAGATTTGAGAATATTCTTAGGATTTGTAGGTGCAGCATCGCTTCCCACATATACTTTAAAGCGATTGTCGCTCTGCGAGGCCAGTGATTGTAGCGTAGCCTCAAAAAAATATGGTTTATAATAAGGTATTACAATAGCTAACATTTGACACTTTTAATTTCAATTTGTGCTTTTACCAATTTTCTCTCCAATCAACATCGCTTTTAATAATTTGGGCAGGATTTCCCGCAATAATGGCATTCGTAGTTTCAAAGGATGTGACTACCACACTACCCAAACCTATTAAATTAACGCTAGCTATAGTAACTCCAGGAGCAATTAATGAGCTTGAACCAATATATACATTGTCCCCAATTGTAATCGATAAATCTTTAGTTCCTGTCTTAGTATACAAGGAACCGTGCGTCCATAACTGACTCCTCTTTCCAGCCAACCAGGTGTTATTTCCGATAGATACATTATTCCATACATCGACATAGTGATCATTGATAAGTCTGGAATTTTCTCCAATACTAAAATCGGCTTTACCCATAATGACATTCCCGCTATGTATTGCCGAACCATTTCCTATTCTAAGGCTATTACACGTAATTGACGTCTTATTTCTTATGGTAACATTATCTCCAATCTGCACATTCTGAGCATTAATAACACTCTTTCCTATTTTGGTATTGCTACCTATCTTATAGTTAAAAAACGTTCTATAGATAAAGACTCTCAAGCCATTTGACGGGCAGAAAAGTATCATTTTAAAAAATAGTTTTTTTAATATCAAGCTCTTCATCTATTCATTGCCATCTGTTTTACTGAAAAATTCAAATCCAAAAAAGGCCTTACAAAATGCATTAAGCACATATTTCTTGCCTTTAAGTTTGGCACGTTCTGCCAGTCTAGCCTTACCAATAGCCGAATTTAATTCCTGAAAAGAACCTAGGTGCTCTACAAAAAACTCCGGATGCTTTAGACTTAAATACTCGTTCAAATCTTTAAAATCCTCCAGCCGAATGGTTTTAGTACGCGAAATTGTCTTCACGCGATAATGAAATCCGACGTACTTCAAACAGAGCACATTTCCACCATTCTTTAATAAATGAATCCAGAATTCCCAATCCTCAAGACCCGATTTCATTTGAGTATCATAGCCTCCAAGTTCTTTCCAGCTCATCTTGTGGTAAATAGCCGAACAGAAAATCATATTCTCTTTAGTCAATCCTTTTAAAGAATAAGGTGCTAATTTCCAGAGTCCGCTTTCATCGCCAAATTTTTCTGCCTGACAGTAAACTAATTTTAGCGAAGCATCTTTTTCAAAGGCTTCGACAGCCAGTTCTAAGTATTTTAGCGATATTTTATCGTCTGCATCTAAAGGTAGTATATAAATACCTTCAGCATTCTCGACACCTAAATTTCTTGCACTACTTACTCCTTGGTTCTTTTGTGAATAATAACGAAACCGCGCATCTTTAACTGTCCATTGGTTGGCTACTTCTTCAACATTATCTTTACTTCCATCATTCACAATGATACATTCCCAATTCGAGTAACTCTGATTGAAAACAGAAGTTAAAGCTTCGTCCAAAAACTGTGCTTGGTTGTACGATGGAACTACGATGGAAACGATCGCTTTCATTTAAAACTTATGTATTAATCCAAGTTTCACTAATAGTTGTATTTTCTTTGATCCCCGAAGGCTGTTTACTAGTCTGTTGGTTTCTAAAACTGACTTCATATCGATTAAAAATGGAGCAAATTCAGTATAAAGCACCTGTTCCCTTTCTTCAATTAATTGAGTAATATTCTCTGAACTTGTACTTATTCCGTCCATATAAAATGTTGAAAACAAACCTTCAACCGATTTGTATGTCGCATTGAATTTACAAATTGCGATAATAAAGAACTTCCAGTCGGATACTATTTTCAACTTTTCATCGTAATAACCTATGCGTTCAAATAAATCTTTTCGAATAAAAGTAGATTGATGTGCCAAGGTATCTTTAGCAAGATATGAAAAAGACATTTGCTCAGGTGCTTTTTTGATATATGGTTTTGCTTCGGGAACTACATTGATATCAAATGAAATGATATCTTCACCTGTTAAATCCTTCTCGCATTTCTCTAAAGCTGAAGGATCTGTAAAATCGTCACCTGAATTCAGGAAAAGCAGGTAATCGCCTTTTGCTGCGGTAATCCCTTTATTCATAGCATTATAAATTCCTGAGTCGGGTTCGCTTACCCAATGTGCAATCTTATCCTTGTGAGCCTCAATTAGAGCCACGCTGCCATCGGTTGACGCACCATCGACCACTATGTATTCAAAATTACTAAAAGTCTGGCTAAAAACACTGTTCATGGTTTTTTCCAACCCTTTGACATCATTATAATTTATGGAGATTATGGAGATTAACAATTCTTCAAGTCTTATAGGTTAGATTACTAAAATAATAGAAAACTCATCATTTTGCAGTTTCTATTAGCTCTAAAAACAAGTTGCCAAACTCTTGAATATTAGTTTTATAAGGTTTTCTGTTTACTTCCGGCATTTCCAAAAATACACTTTTTAGAATTTCTGAAAGTTCGGTCGCATTTTTAGGATTAAAGAAACTAACACTTTCTGATACTTGCTCTTTGTGAATTTCAAGATTTGAAAGTACAATATATTTTCCACTTGCTTTGGCATCTTCAACAACAGTACTCCAGCCTTCAAACAGAGACGATTGAACAACTGCTACAGCATTTTTCATAATACAAAGTTGTTCGGTTCTGTCTATAAAACCAAGAAACTTAATGTTTTTCTCCAGGTCATTATTCATTACATAATTCTTTAATTCACCCACATACTCCAGGTTTCTGTAATCATTTTCTTTTCCTGAAAAAGCAACCGTAACTTCTTGCTCTTCATCTTTTAATTTTTTTACTGCCTCCAATATAAGCCTGTGATTTTTGTGCGCCCAGAATTGATTTGGAGCAAAGAAATATTTTGTTGGCAAATCGTATTTTTCGAGTAAAAGGTCAATCTTCTGTTTTGAATAATCCAGGTGGGTTACAGCAAAAGGCAGTACAAACTGTTTCGCTTTAGACAAGGGATACAATTTATTATAATGTGTTTGAGCATTTTTACTGCTAAAAACTACGATATCACCTTTACATACGATATCGTTTTGATACTTTTTTCTATGGCCGACTTCTTCTTTAGAAAAAAAATGAGGGAGAAATTCCTCTTGAAAATCAGGAATCCAATTAACTTTTGCTAAGCCTTCAACTTGAACACTTTCAACTTGATGAGGATACAAAAAATTAATTTTAGGTTGTTCGATTTTTTGTTCGATCATTTTTCGTTTTAAAAGCACTCTTCCCAGTTTGTTAATAATGCGTTCCTTAAGGGTAAATGGCTTCCAAGTTCCAAATTTGAAAAAACTAAGATGTGGATAGTTGGTTTCAGAAACAACCACTTTATAATTCTCCTCTTTTTCAGATAAAATTACAATGTGAGGTTGTTTCCCATCCTCTACTGTTTTTAAGGCGTGAATTATGTTGAGAATATAGTAAGCGCCTGCGATCCAGTCTTCGTCGTACGAAAATATAAGTCCTATCCTAGCTCTTTTCGCCATGAAATATATTTTAAGAGTCCTTCTGAGATCAGTACTTTTTGAACGTACCCAAGTTGTTTTAAGACATCAATATTTGAAACCCAATTTACCGGATCTCCTTTGCGTTGTTGGCCCGCAAATTGCGCTTTTACGTTCAGATCTAATTGGTTATAAAACAGGTCCGCGACTTTCTCAATAGTAACTTCGACACCGTTTGCCACATTGATTGCCTGACTATTAAATGTTGCGTTCTGGATAATACAATCGATAGCCTGCACCAAATCGGTTACATAAATAAAGTCTCTCGATTCCTTCCCTGTTCCATAAAGTTCTATACTTTCTCCTTGGATGTATTTCTCATATAAATCCCAAAAAAGTTGCTTTTTCAGACCTGGACCATAGGCAGAAAATACTCGAAGTGAGACAGACTGAACTCCAAACTGTGAATAAAATTCTTCACAAATATCCTCAGCCATCTTTTTATGTTTTCCGTAGGGAGAGATAGGCTTTAATTTGTGATTTTCACACATTGGCAGACTTTCAGGATTTCCATAGACAGCAGCACTCGACATATGCATATAGCGACAATTTGAGCTATTATGTCTTATCGCATCTAATTGCTTAAACACGCTAACAACGTTTAAATTAAAATCCCGTTGTGGGTGTTCGATTGAATTGGGAACACTGGCCGCACCGGAACAATTGATACAAACATCAAACGAATGAGTCTCGAAAATTTCCCGATAATCATCATTGGTTTCGTCCAGCAAAATATAATTTGACGTCGTATAATCTACCACGATATCACATTGCCAAACATCATGATTCTTTGAAAAGTAAGAAACACAATGAGATCCGATAAATCCTTTGGCACCAATTATTAAAACTTTCATGACTTTATGGAAATATATGAATACATTCTTCCGGGCACTTGTAGCTCGTTATTGGCTTTTGAGCCATCAATTCCTTTTACCGAGCGATACAAGGTAAAGATAAAAGGAAAGCTTGCGAGAATACCAATTTTTTTTTTAAAACTATTTTTCACGGATTTGAGATATACCTCCTTTAAATTTTCTAAGTCCTTTTTGCTTGTCGGAAAGTAATTTATAACACTATCATAATGTCTAAGTTCTTCCTTGATCTTAGCCCCTGCACTTTCAATAGCTTTTTTGTATTCGTCAGGACTGAAGGCATTTTCACCTCCATAGTATTTATGTAGCGGATGGTTTTCGAGAAACCATTGCTTATCCGTTTCGTTAAACACCACATGATCTCGAATCGTTAGTAAGAGTCCCTTAGGTTTCAGTACCCGAACGGCCTCAGTCATGAACTTTGTAAGGTCATTAGCGTGATGCATTGCTTGTCGAATATAAACAATGTCGAAGTGTGCATCCGGAAACTGTATATCTTCTGCTAATGCTTCATAAACTTGCAATGAAGATAATTGGAGTTTATTTTTCAGGCTTCGGATTGCTCCTGCTCCAACCGTTTCGCTGGGATCCGGTTCAACGGTCGTGACATCAAAACCCTTTAAGGAAAAATTTACCGCGCTTATTCCGTTGCCGCTTCCTATATCTAGTAGGGTTTTTCCTTTTGGTTGGTACTTTTTAATAATCGCGAGAGTTTCATCAAATTCGGCGCTTTTTCCGAAGCGTACGACATTTAGCTCCAAATCTTCGTCGAAATAGGCCTTTTCTACCAATTCCCGGTACTCATCCTTTTCGCGAATCATTTTGATGGTTTCTTCCCAGGTCATTGATTCACATATTTAATAATTTTGGCTGGGTTACCACCAACAATCGCATAATCCGGTACGTCCTTGGTTACAACGCTTCTCGAACCGACTACTGCTTCCTTCCCAATAGTAACTCCTTTTAGAATTACTACATCAAAACCTATCCAAGCCCTATCTTTGATTACAATTGGAGCGCTTGTGACGTGTGCCCACTTCTTATAAGCTCCAACTTTGTTCTCTTCAATTCCTCTTTTCCATTCCAAAACATCATCTTTTCTTTCTTCCCAATTCACAGAATGTGCATTATTATCCATAAAAGTACAGCCCCAAGACACTAAGACATCATTTCCAATTGAAATATTATTAATAGAAACAAAAAGGCCACCACCTATAAAAGTTCGATCACCTACTGTAATGACTCCATTATCATTCTCGATACAAAAACTTCCTGAAACAACAGAATCATTACCGATTGTTAAATAAGTATTTTCTTTGTTAGCACCTCTAAACGTAAAATTTAAACCATTAATTATAGACTTAGATCCTACACTAATTAAACCAGTTTCTCGCAACTTAGTAAGAGGTGAGACCTTAATTGTCTTAGTTTTTTTAAAAAGCTTTCTATACAGTCTGTTCACCATATCTTTGATTCTATTATCACAAAAATAATCCGATTAATTTCGAAGTAATTTTTTAATTTTTCTTTTTCCTTTCCTCACTAACTTTGAGATCAAAGAGCTTGACCTATTACTTTGGTTCGGTTTTAAATGCTCAGTTTCAAATCGACCTTTTATTAGATCCACGGCCTCCTTTGTCAAGCGTACGTTTAATTTATTTACGATAATCTCACTAGTCTGCTTACCTTCCTTCTTAAAATAATTTTCATCGGTATAATGTGTGCCTGAATTATCGAAACCGATATTTTCAACCAGCGTTCGATTAGGAAACAAAAAATAACCGTTTTCCAAAAACATGGAGGTATAAAACAGGATGGCCCAAGAATTTACGCGACCCGTGCATTGATCCTTCAACATTTCATAAAAAGGATATCCGCCAAAATTCAGCTTTTTCTGCAGCTTATTGGCATCTATTTTCTTTAACAGTACCTCAGCATCAAAATTTATAGTATTCCATCGATCTGCCCAAGTACCAAAACTCCATGAGCAACTAATTGGCAAAAAATAGGTCTGATCTTTTATTTCTTTGCTTGAAGGAAATTTATATCCGGTAACGCCATATACTTGCTTATCATCTTCATACAGCTGCAAGCCTTCATTCATGTACTTTAAAAAATAAGAGGCCGTTATAAGATCATCCTCTAAAACGATAACATTCTCGTGTCTGATTATTACTTCGGAAACCCCTTCAATTACAGATTTTGCTAAACCATAATTTTCAGTCCTTTCTACAATGATAACTTCTTTACACCACTGTTTTTTACGAATGGTGGTTCTCACCGCTTCAACATTCTTTTTAGATTCTTCCGAAGCTTCCTCCTTGAGTCCATCACTATAGATATACAAAACACTTTCAGAAGCATATTCATTTAAATGTAATGCCTCCAGCGTTTGCTCAGTGTGCCCCGGACGATTATAAACAAATAATATGATTGGGGCTAGTTTCACTTAGGCGCGTTTATCTTTAAAAAATAAAGTGTTCAATGTTTTGGCGACCAATTCGTAATCAACTGACAGCATTTTTTGATATAATGAGCTCTTTTCAGGCAATTCCATCAGGTTCCACTTTTTCAAATCTTCAACTAGTAACAGTGTCGGACGGTATTTTTCCCAATCGTTCGACTCAACTACTTCTAAATCCAGTCCTTCAACATCGATACTTATAAAGTCGATTCGTGTTGTGCCTTGAAGATGTTTCTCCAGTATTTCATTAAGTGGATAAGTTACGATTTTTCTGGTTTCAATAATTTTGTAGTCCCGAAGTCCGTCTTTCTTTTTTGCCTCAGCTTCAGAAAATGTATTTAAAGCAGGTTCGTTAAACATATAATACGTCAACTCCCCCTTTTCCTTCGAAATCCCTAGTTCCAAATTGATATCTTCGGGTCTTTCAGCAGTAAAGGCATCCATACTTCCCGGCATGGCGTCTATGTTAATTCCGCGCCAGCCACGCTGATAAAAACGATAGGTATTCGAAAAACGCTCGGGATGATGCGCACCAATGTCAACATAAAAACCGCGGCTTTTGGTATTTAAAAACCTATCTATGAGAACATCTTCTCCTTCCTGAGCGTACGAAATAACAGCGAAATCTAATTGTCGCTGTTGTTCTTGTATTCCCTTCTGAATAAAGATATTCTGAACCTTCAGCGGAATAAGTTGAATAAGTATTTTTTTTAATGCTGACCTCATTATTTTAATCCTTAAAAACCTCCTCCAATAGGTATTGTTGGCTGTATAGATTTTGGCTCGAGTGCAATTTCACGATCAAGAAATAGACTTGTTGTCCAAGTATAATCATTTATTGGCCCGAAACCATGAAAGTCGATTTCAATATATCCTTTCATTCTTAATTTACAAGCTATTTCAGGATACCTGTCACTATTATCAAGTATTATTAAGCCTCCTTTTGCAAGCAAGCTTGGCCCTATCTGAGCACATTCTTCTCGTTTAATACCGTCAATTAATATTATATCAAATAGTTTTCCATCTAATTCAGCACAGCTTGCGTAATCATCGGTTGCAAGGATTAGAGACTGATTCGGAATACCAAACTCCTTTACTTTTTCAAACCATTCACTATTATGTTCTAAGGAGGTAAGTGCCTGAACTCTTTCCGAAAAAAACAAAGAAGAATTTCCTGATCCCCACTCAAGCATGGTTTTTTTAGACAAATCTAATTGATCTAAATATTCTATGGCTGGATATGTAAACCAAGGAAAAGGTTTCTTTTGTAAATTAATGGAAGTTCGTGTTTTCTTACTTTCTAAATGACCGTAATTGAACTCAAGTATTTTACTCGCGCCAGTAAAACCTGCAGCATCAGGTACATTTTTATAAATGCTGAATCCAAACAGATTAAACATTTTAATTGTAACCTTTCGAACGTATTTTTTAATGAAATTCATGCCTTACTAAAATATTGCCTTGATTCGGATCCATCGTCCTTCCAGTTTTAAAAAAATCACCCATCTCCACTTCGAAGGATCCTGCGTTCATTACCCAATCTACAATCGTTTTATTTTGACCTGCAAATAGTGTGAAATGGTAATTCCCCGCTTGAAAAGGTATTGAAGAAATGCCAATCTTAATCAACCGAGTTTCATTTGGCTGAAGGCTAATGGCTTGATTTGTAAGATCGTTTCCAAAAACAGTAATCCTTCTTGCTTGATTATCGTCAATCCCTACAGAAATTCGAAGATCCTCTTGGACATCGCCAGTATTATTAATTAACTTAATTACCATTTTACAATTGATTCCCGATTGCAAGATAAAGAGTTTTTCTCCGCGCTCGTTTTCAAACCAAAAATCTAAAAATCGCAATTTTCCACTGCCTTGACGATCTTCTCTTTCCGCCAAATCTTGCGCAATCTGGCTATCTCTAAATTTTTGTAAATAGTACTGTATGACTTCTTCGGTAGGCCCAATTATTTCTACAGTGCCTTGATCGAGCAGCATGACTCTGGTACATAAATTTTGGACCGACGCCATATTATGGCTCACAAACAATACGGTACGACCCTGACCTTTGCTTATTTCCTGCATTTTGGCAATGGCTTTCTTCTGAAACTCGGCATCACCTACTGCTAAAACTTCATCAACAACTAAAATATCAGGTTCTAAATGAGCAGCCACAGCAAAGGCAAGTCGAACCGTCATTCCGCTACTATATCGTTTAGTGGGAGTATCAATATACATTTCACAGCCAGAAAAATCCACAATTTCATCTATTTTACTAGCTATTTCGGCCTTAGACATCCCTAAAATCGCTCCGTTTAAATAGATATTCTCCCTTCCTGTAAGTTCCGGATGAAAACCAGTACCCACTTCTAGTAAGGAAGCAATACGGCCCTTGGTTTTGATAATACCTGTTGTTGGACTTGTAACACGTGATAATAATTTTAAGAGGGTGGATTTACCGGCTCCGTTTTTACCAATGATACCCAAAACTTCTCCTTGCTGTACCTCAAAATTAATATCCTGAAGCGCCCAAACGTAATCGGTAGTAGCCTTTAGACTTCGGTCATTTACAGCTCCAACTTCTAAATAAGGATCTTCTTTGCCTCGTATTCGATACCAGAATCTATTAAGGTCATGCACAAGTGTACCGGTGCCTACCAATCCTAATCGGTACTGCTTACTAATATTTTCAGCCTTTAAAATAATACTCATTTGTTTACTTTAGGTTTTAATAACCTCTTACTTTTTTTTTACAATTCTTACTCTTACAAAAGCCCATTTACTATAAGGGGCCTACTTATTATTTGGTTTTAACTTAGGCACTAACAATATTTTGAAAATTTCATGTAATGTAAAGCAACCTTACTAAATGGTCAAATAAATATCGATTCTTAGACCGTATCTATAAAACTCTTTTCTGTTCTATTAAAAACGATGAGTCCAATAAAAAACAATACTAAACTTACAAACAAAGTATAGTAGAAACCCAACCAGCTAAAAGAACCTGTACTAAGCAGCATATATCTGAAACCTTCAATTATCTGTGTCAGCGGATTGTAAACTACAAAATCTACCGCGTATGCCGGAAATTTAGACTTCGCTTCCGATAAAGGATAAGGCACAGCTGACATATACATTAATAATGTCGTTGCAAAGCCAACCAATACGCTTAAATCACGGTACTTTGTAGTAAATGCAGATATTATCATTCCTAACCCTAAACCCAATAATGCCATCATTACTATATAAACAGGAAAAAGTATAATATTTGAATTTATTGAAATGTCTGCTCCTATAAATCGATAATATAAATAAAACCCTATAAAAATTAATAATTGAATTCCGAACTTAAAAAGATTCGAAATCGTAACAGATATTGGTGTAATTACCCTTGGAAAATAGACTTTTCCGAAGATACCGGCATTCGCGCGAAATGTATTTGAGGTACCTCCGAAGCAAGCTTTAAAATAGTTCCATGCCGTAATTCCTGCAAGATTGAATAAAAAAGGTGGGACCCCTCCAGTCGAAATATTCCCTAAATTATTAAATACCAAAGTAAAAATAACAGATGTAAATAAGGGTTGGATCAAATACCATAAAGGACCTAAAATGGTTTGTTTATAAACTGTAGTTATGTCACGCTTCACAAAAAGCATCGCCAAATCTCGATACCTCCAAATCTCCTTCAAATTGAAATCAATCAATTTGTGTTTTGAAGATATTTCATATAACCAGGAATCTTCCTTCTGATCCATTAGTGTTTAAATTTTTCCCAAGTTATTTTCAAACCATCTTCCACTGAAAACAGGGGATCATATCCAATTAAGCTACGAGCCTTGTCAATATTCGCTAAAGAATCTCTTACATCCCCTGGACGATCTGGCCCGAAATTTACGCCTAAGCTTTTTCCTGAAGTCTTTTGTAAACTACTCCAAAGTGAATTTAAACTAATACGTTCGCCAAATGCAATATTAAAAACTTCGTTGACTGCTTTTTTCGGCGCAAATAAGCCTCTTACATTCGCCTGTACAGCATTTTCAATATAGGTAAAGTCCCGAGTCTGTTCCCCGTCGCCATTCATTGTAGGCACTTCATTATCGACCAACGCTTGCATAAACAAAGGAATTACCGCAGCATAATCTCCTGTAGGGCTTTGCTTTGGCCCAAATACATTAAAATAGCGAAAGCCTATAGTTTCTATTCCGTAGGTCTTATAGAAGACATCGGCATACAATTCATTCACTAATTTGGTAACTGCATAAGGCGATAAAGGTTTCCCTATTTTATCTTCAATTTTCGGCAATGATGTGCTGTCACCATAGGTAGAACTAGATGCAGCATATACCAATCGTTTCACACTAGGGCTATCTTTTTGAGCTACTAGCATATTTAAGAATCCCGAAACATTTACTGCATTTGATGTTGCTGGATCGTTAATCGAGCGAGGGACAGAACCTAAGGCTGCCTGATGTGAGACATAATCAATATCTTCCATCGCTTTTTTACAGGTTTCAATATCCCGAATATCACCTTCCATAAATTCAAATGCCGGATGATCTTTAAAGCCGGAAAAATTATCAAGAGAACCCGTCGATAGGTTATCTAAAACACGTACTTTTTTTGCACCGTATTTGAACAAATATGCGGTTAGATTAGAACCGATAAATCCCGCACCTCCTGTTACTAAAAAAGAACAGTTAGCTAAATCTTCGGTATGGTATTTTGTTTCGTACAAATTATTAATTTTATCTGTGAATCGTGAGTCGTAAATATTATTCAATCACTTTTCAATTCTCACTTTTAACTTCTATAACCTTCCATCTGTTTTTTCTTTTGGGAAGAAAGATTTTACATCAAACACTACAGAATTTTTAGCCGTGTGCTTTTCTAATTTGAAATCAATAAACTCTTTATGAGCTACTGATAAAATAACGGCGTCATAATTATCCTTAAGTTGAGAGGTTTCAGAAAGCAAGGAAATTCCAAATTCTTTTTTAACTTCGGAAATATTTGCCCAAGGGTCGAATACTTCTACATTCAGGTTAAATTTTTGCAATTCTGAAATTACATCAATCACCTTACTGTTGCGAATATCCGGACAATTCTCCTTGAAGGTAATTCCTAAAATAAGAACATTTCCATTCTTTACTTTAGCATCTTTTTGAATCATTAACTTAACCACTTCCTGCGAAACATAGGCACCCATCCCGTCATTCATCCTTCGTCCTGCGAGAATAATTTCAGGATTATACCCTTCTTCTATTGCTTTCTGAGCCAAATAATAAGGATCAACTCCTATACAATGTCCACCAACCAAACCAGGAGAAAACTTAAGAAAATTCCATTTAGTGCCTGCAGCTTCCAGTACATCCTGCGTATTAATATCTAAAAGGCGGAATATTTTTGACAACTCATTTACGAAGGCAATATTAATATCACGTTGCGAATTTTCGATTACTTTAGCCGCTTCAGCAACCTTAATAGAAGGTGCCATATGTGTTCCAGCCGTAATAATTGACGCGTATAAATCATCGACATATTTAGCCGATTCAGGCGTAGAACCAGAGGTGACTTTTAATATTTTTGTTACCGTATGTTCTTTATCACCCGGGTTGATTCGCTCTGGTGAATAACCGGCATAGAAATCCGTATTAAAAACCATTCCTGAAACCTCTTCTAAAATTGGGACACAAATATCTTCAGTAACGCCAGGGTATACCGTAGACTCATAAATAACAATGTCCCCCTTCTTAAGAACTTTTCCAACTGTTTCACTTGCTTTTTCCAGTGGAATTAATACCGGTTGATTGTATTTATTGGTGGGAGTAGGTACGGTAACAATATACACAGTTGCACTACCAAGAGTATTTATATCATCTGAAATGGTAAGTCCCTTATTTGCTGTACCTATAAGTGCTTTTTTAAGATGATCACTGGAAACTTCCAGGGTATGGTCTTGTCCATTATTCAATTCGGCAATTCGTTGTGCATCGATATCAAATCCAATGACCTGATATTTTTCTGCAAACGCAACTGCGAGTGGCAAACCTACATATCCTAGTCCTATAATTACTATTGTGGGATTATCTTCCATTTAATTTAGTTGACTAGAGACGCAAACAGATAGCCAATGTCTTTTCGTAAACTCCAGTTTTTTATATAATTCTTATTAATAATTATTTTATCTGGCCAAATGACCTCGTCGTTAAAACTTTTTGAATCTTCTTGTTGCAGTAACAATTGATCTTCATTTCTATATTTTATAGTTGCCGGACCAGTAATACCTGGTTTTACACTCAAAATTATTCTATCATCACCTTCCAGTCGATCTGCATACCCCGCAACGTCAGGTCTTGGTCCTATTAAACTCATATTCCCTGTCAGCACATTAAAAATCTGCGGGAGTTCGTCAAGTTTATTACTTCGGAGCCATCGGCCAAATTTCGTTTCATTTTTCACTATCGAGG
>JBLHIC010000017.1:0-37172 GCA_047614245.1 Flavobacteriaceae bacterium | reverse complement strand
ATACACGCCAGACTTGTACCGGGATTAAGAGGCAGATGGCTGTTTAATGTACTTTCGATATCTGCATATGCATCAATTATGATGACTTATTTTGGGGTTAATTTCTACTTGAGTGGTTTACATTCTTACGCTAGCGGAGATGCACCTGCAACACCAACATTTGTCTGGTATATAGTAATTTTCGTGTTACTTCTTAGTGTAGTTTCATTTTTCAGATATAAGAAGTACTATAAAAAAAGAGGATAGGTTTTAAAACCTATCCTCTTTGCCATTTTTAGTTGGGGAAATTAGGGGGAGCTAGAATAAAATTAGGTTAATTGAATCCGATTTTGAACTAATAATTAGTTGTAAATATAATCGGCTTGGGTCTCTACCATACGATAGTCCTCTTTAATATGATCACCAATTTCAAGCTTGTTATATAGTTCTTTTGTATATAATTCAATCTCAAGCTCGGTAGTTTTTAGCTTTCGCGCTATTTTAGCGTTGTCTTTTCCTTCAGAAATATATTGTAAAAGTTTAATTTCAAGACCGTCTAAATCGTATTGCATAATTAAATTTTCTAAGTACATATCCTGCATTAATTTTTGAGTATTCGATCTATTAAGTACTTCTTGTCTTTTTAAGAAAATACGCATTTCAGTTTGCCTCATGTCGTGTTCTTCTTTAATAGCTCTCATTCTAAAGATAATAGCGAAGGTCATCAAAAACATTTCAACGATTGTTGCCGCCTTCAAGTGGCTATTTTCCGTAGAAAGAAAATCGATACCTAATTTCTTAAAGACAAAGAAGTCAAGTGAAAACAAAAGTGGAATACCAAGAGCAATCACATAGAATTTCGCATAATCTTTCTTACTGAATAACGTAACACCAGCTGAAAAATATAAGGCTAAAACACTAAAATTAGCAATATTAGCACCTGAACTATAAAAGGTAGTTTCTGAGATCCAACTTGAGATGGCCATCATAAAAGAAAAGCCAAGCAGTGAAGCTGCTACCCATTTTAATTTCGGATAGAATTCTTCAAGAGTTAAATACTTAGAAGCGAATAAAGCGCCAAATGCAGTTGCAATAGAGAACAAAGTTGACTGCATTGCTTCTATATTTTCAATTCCATTAATTCCGATTAGCGGAAATAAGGAGTCAATAAAGATAAAAGTTGCGCCAAGAGCTGTTAAGGTTAATGAAAAGAATAAAAATATCTTTTCTTCAAACAAAAAGAAGCAGATAAAGTTTAAAAGAATCACCATTATAGCAAATCCGTAAAACATACCTCTTCTAAACAATGAACTATCACCAATATTCTGATAATCACTAATTCCTGTCGCAACATTACCTTCTGAACTATTAGAACTTACTTCACTTAAGATCTGTTTTTTAGTAATTTCAGGTTTTGAATTCGACGTTGATGTAGCTTCAGATGTGGAATTTTTCGTAGTCTTATTCTGCACATTTTGCGTTATAAGATTGTCCGGGGGCGTTGTTTCTAAAATAGACATAACTAGATTGTTCTTAGCTATTTTAGTTTCATAATTAAGAGTCTTTGCAGTTGAAAAGGAGGGGCTAAAACTAAATAGGATAGCAATCACTAAACACAAAGCGGGGGGTAAAATTTGTGGTCTCATTTAAATAGGTTTTAATAATTTGGGTACCGCAAGATAGCGATTAAATACCATTCACCTAATATTTTTGCATTTAATCGATGAAATGCACAAAATAAATGAGTTTTAGATTTGCTTTAACCTTGTATATTTTGGAAATGGGCCAGTAAAATAGACGTGTTTATTGGTTTGTTATTAGTTTTCAAGGTTTCCAACCATTTTTTCAGGTTTTACCCATTTATCAAACTCAGAAGCTGTTAAATAACCAAGATTAACTGCTTCTTCCTTCAAGGTTGTACCGTTTTTATGCGCAGTATTAGCAATCTCTGCGGCTTTGTAATAACCAATTTTAGGGTTTAATGCGGTAACTAACATTAATGAGTTGTTTAATTGTTTCTCAATAACGTCGTGATTGGGCTCGATGCCACTAGCGCAATGCACGTCAAATGAAACACAGGCATCTCCAAGTAATTGGGCTGACAAAAGAAAATTGGCAGCCATAACCGGTTTAAATACGTTTAATTCATAGTGACCTTGCATGCCTCCAACTGCAATGGCCATATCATTTCCTATAACCTGAGCGCATACCATAGTAATAGCTTCGCTTTGGGTTGGGTTTACTTTTCCAGGCATAATTGAAGACCCTGGCTCATTAGCGGGAATGGATATTTCCCCGATTCCGCTGCGTGGCCCACTGGCCAACATACGAATATCATTTGCAATTTTATTCAATGAAACGGCTAGCTGCTTCAAAGCACCGTGAGATTCTACAATCGCATCATGCGCCGCTAAGGCTTCAAACTTATTTTGGGCAGTCACGAATGGTAATCCAGTAAATTTCGAAATATAGGCAGCTACGTTAACGTCGTAACCTCTAGGTGTATTAATTCCCGTTCCAACTGCAGTGCCACCTAATGCTAATTCGGCTAGATGTGGCAACGTATTATCCAAGGCTTTAAGACCATGTTCCAATTGAGACGCATAACCACTAAACTCTTGACCTAGTGTTAAAGGAGTCGCATCCATTAAATGAGTACGCCCTATTTTCACAACATTATTAAACTCCTTTGACTTAGTTGTAAGTGTTTTATGTAATTGCGATACCCCAGGAATAGTAACTTCTACCATTTTTTTATAGGCTGCAATATGCATCCCGGTTGGAAAAGTATCGTTAGAAGATTGTGATTTATTTACATCATCATTTGGCTCAAGCGTTTTTTTCCCTTCCCCAATAACCTTTCCAGCAAGTTGATGCGCTCGGTTAGCAATAACTTCATTAACATTCATATTGCTTTGAGTTCCACTTCCCGTCTGCCAGATAACCAATGGAAATTGATCGTCGTGAATTCCATCCAATATTTCATCACAGACGCTTGAAATGAGATTTCTTTTTTCTTCAGATAAAACACCCAATTCACAATTTGAATACGCTGCTGCTTTCTTTAAATATGCAAATCCGTAGACTATTTCCAGAGGCATTGAAGCAGGTGCTCCAATTTTAAAGTTATTTCGTGAACGTTCTGTTTGCGCACCCCATAGCTTATGTGAAGGTACTTTAACCTCACCCATCGTGTCTTTTTCAATTCTGAATTCCATGCTGATTTTTATTTATTTCTGTAACTATACAAAGGTAGTTAATTCGGTACTTTTACTCAACGCTTCAATTTGTTAATTTCTATGCAATAATTTGAAAAGATTTATTGCTTTATCTGAAATAATCATATTATCTTTGATGTATTCATAAAAACACGTTTATTATGTTCGATTTTGATCAGTACTTAGGTTTTTTAGCATTTTTAACCATCTTAACGATTGGTTTCTGGCTAATGATATTTTTAGTTTCTATTATTCCTTACTGGATAGGTGGCGCATTATATGAGAATTGGAAAATGAAACGTGATGGAATAAAAGTTGAAAGAAAACCATAACCTTAAGGTCCATACATAAATAAAAAAGGATTCACTTCAGTGAATCCTTTTTTATTACGACTTGATTTTACGTTTCTAACCTTCGAAGCCGCCTTCACCACCACCGCCATTGCCGCCAAATCTTTCACGTTTCTTTTTTTCGTTGAACCTATATGTAAATGTCAATCTGAACTGTCGTTCTCTCCATTGAAACTCGCTGCCACTAATAAAAGTATCGGTTTCAGTAAGAGATCTACGCTTTCTAGAATTGAGGAGATCACTCACGTTAAATGCCAGCGTTCCGTTATCATCTATAATATCCTTACTTAAGGCAAGGTCAAGGGAAAAAATCCCTTCACTACTTGTTTGTGAGTTATTACGAGGACCGCGATAACGTCCGTTGGTCTGCCAATCAATTTTTCCAGGTAAGGTTACTTTTACACTCCCATTAGCAAACCAGCTTGTATCTTCATTGCCATAATCTATATTGTTAAACGCTCCCTCGGTAACAAACTTGAAGAAATTAAAACTTCCGTTAAACCGCAGCCATTCTTTTGGATTATATAAAAGACCAGCTTCAAAACCGTATCGTGTGTTCGTAGACAGATTAATTGGAATAGTGCGTATTATTGGAACTCCATTTTGAGTAAATTCACCTGTATTCTCCTGAACCCTCTCAAAGGAATCTGTTTCATACTGATAATAAACAGAAGTTGACAAGGTAATTTTTCGTCCCCAACGCTTTAAATATCCAAGATCAAAGGCGCTTGCAAAAGCAGGATCTAAATCTGGATTCCCTTGAAATACATTTGCCTCACTCGATCTTGAAGGAAATGGATTGATATACCAACTACGTGGACGGTTAATTCTTCTGTTATAGCCCAGTGTTATATCCTCATCTTCTGCCAATTCATAAATTAAATTTACGGTTGGAAAGAGGCCTATATAATTTTTATCGAAATTTAAGTTAATTTCTGTACCGCCTGTTGTAGTCAAATTCTCAGAAGCTACCTTTCCCTTAAGCTCTGTATTCTCCAACCTTAACCCTAGTAGGAAAGAGAAGTTGCCAAACTTATTTCCGTACTGCGAATAGGCTGCGTTAACATTTTCATTGTATGTAAATATGTTTGAGAGGCTATCGTTTCTCAAAAACGTACCGCTAGTGCCAACTTCCTCCAAAAGCATATAATCTGTTCTGCTTTCCTCAAATGTCCCCCTGTAGCCTGCTTCAAACTGAGCATTTTCACCAAGAGGTAGCACATAATCTATTTGAGCCAGATACTCCTCTTGGTCTTCTTTATTGGTGATCTCTTCTGAAGATAAACGCATATTATTTGGAAAAGTCGCCAATTCACCAATCATCGACTGCTCTGTTTCTTTATCATTTTCATATTGGAAATCGGCCGTGAGTTTGTGCCCGTTATCGTTAAAATTACTGACATAGTTCAAAGACAATTGATAGCTTTGGTCGTCTTCTGATTCCGCTTCTGTACGAATACGATTAATAGATAAGTCGTTAGTCTGGCTAAACTCACTTGTGTTATTCGTTGTGACTGTTTTGCCGTCACCGGAGCTAAAGAAACCGATGGCTGTAATTGAGGACTCTTCAGTGATAAAATATTCGACGCCTAAATTTGTGTTGAATCCTTTTCTTAAGCGATCATATAAACGGTCTTCGCGTAGAATTGGATTTTGAATATTTTCTGAAAAGTAGCGATTTTCATAGGTTGCATTTCCAGGTGACTTCTGATAACGAACACCAGAAGTGTTAAATATGTTGAATTTATTGGTTCTAAGGTTAAAACTTGTAGTTAAACCACTTTGTAAAGGGAAGCCATAATTTGCTGTAAAAGATCCATTAAGCCCAAGCGTTTTTTCTTTCCTTAGGATAATATTTAAGATTCCCGCTGACCCTTCGGCATCATATCTCGCAGAAGGCGAGGTTATAACCTCCACACGTTCTATCGCGTCTGCAGGTAATTGACGCAATGCATCAGTTGATCCAAAGCCTGCAATGGCAGATGGCTTGCCATTAATTAAAATTCTTACGTTTTCATTCCCCCGAAGGCTTATCGCGCCTTCAACGTCAACAGTGACCGAGGGGATATTGTTTAACGCTTCGCCAACGTTTGCGCCACTTGTAGTAAGGTCTTTTCCAATATTGTATATTTTTTTATCAAGTCTAATCTGAACTTCTGTAGTTTCTGCCCTTATCACAATCTCATTAAGACTTTCGCTATCTATAGCAAGTGAAACAAGCGGGAGCTCGATGTTTTTCAATAAATTCTGATCGAGAAGTGATTTTGTCTTGTATGAAATAAATTCGAATTGAACTGAATAAACACCGGTCGGAACAGTAATGTTATATCTCCCTTTATCATCTGAAATTCCACCATTAATAATTTTTCCAGATTTGTTTATAAAGACTATTGTCGCATACTCTAAAGCTAAGTTTGTGTCTCCTTCAACAATGTTTCCTGTTATTGTCACCTCGGCATTTGGAGGACTCTGAGCATGAAGAACTAGAGAGATGAAGATAAAAAGCAGTAGGAACTTATTTTTCATTCGAATTTTAATTTTTTTGACAAAGAAAACATCATTTAGTTTAATGCCTAATCATTAAATTTTTGTTAAAAAAAAGAGGCACGTAAGCAGATGTAAATACGTTAGTTAGGATTAAATAATTTCATGTATTTTCTCCAAAGGTCTTGCTATAACAGCTTTTTTTCCATTTACGACAATGGGGCGTTGAATGAGTTTAGGTTCAGCAACCATAGCTTTAATAATGGAAGAATCGCTCATGTCTTTTCCTTTGTAATTTTCCCTCCAAATTTTCTCTGTCGTTCTAACCAATTCAATTGGTTTCAAAGCAAGTAGCGTTATTACTTCTGAAAGAGAATCTATTGTAAAGGGTGTCTTCATATAATTGATGATCTCTATATCATTACTAGAGGTCTCAAAAAACACGGTACATTCTCGAGATTTCGAACAACGAGGATTGTGGTAGATTGTTATCATATATAAAAGTTATAATGTCTAAATTATTGAGTTATTCGTGCTTTTGCTGTTTTTCAATTGGAAGGGGATAATTTTCATAACTGCAGCATTTAAAGTTGTAATGCGTCCAATTCTAGTGTATAATCATACTGTAAATCCTCGTGTAGTAACGATACTTTCTTTGTTATAAATTCTATTTGACGTAGATACAAATTTTTAAGGGTCACATTGCTTCGAATGGGAGGTGTAAAGTCCTTTAACGATTGACAAAAATAGAGGAGTAACTCTACCTCCGTCTCTTTTTTAGGAGAATAGCGGCTATACTTTTTAATTCCTCTTAATATCTTTCGCACGCTTTTCTTAATATAGAAATACGAATTGGTGTTTATTTCCCAAAACTGTTGGTCAATTTCTTCTTTAATTCCTTTTATAAATGCCTCTTCGTTTTCAGATTCGAATAATAGATATGTAAGGAGCTCCTTATTCTCTATTTTGAAACGTGACAAACGAAGGCATAGCAGAATAAGCTCCTCGGAGGATCGAAATTTAAGTTCCTTTTTGATTTCGGTAATAGTGGCTGCTTTCATTTCTTTTTCTGAAAAATCAAGGTGTCTAATTCCATTCTAAGCAAATGGAGCGAGAATCTTATACTTGTAAAAACTATAGAAGTCCTAATTCTTGTAAACGTTTTTCTAGATTCACATTTTCAGTGAAGTGTATGGTGTGAAATCCTAATTTATTGGCTGCGATAATGTTCTTATAATTATCATCAATGAAAATTGATTCTTCAGCTTTTAAACTATATCGTTCAAGTAGGAGCAGGTAAATTTCTTCATTCGGTTTGATCATTTTTTCATCTCCAGATACCACAATCCCTTCAAACTCTTTAAAAAAATCAAATCTTTCTAATGCTATCGGAAACGTTTCACCAGACCAGTTCGTTAGTCCCCAGAGTCTAAACTTCTCTCTGTCAAATTGACTTAGGAGTTTCGTGTTTTCAGGGATTTCATCTTTTAACATTACTTCCCACCCGTCATAAAACTTCTGAATCATTTCACTGTCTTCAGGAAATTGTTCTTGAAGAATCTTTGTTCCATCAGCCAATGTCCGTCCAGCATCTTGCTGAATATTCCAACTGTCCGAACAGATATTTCCTAAGAAATGTTCCATTTTCTCATCATCATTAAAGATATCCTTGAATAAATAGCGTGGGTTCCAGTCTACTAAAACACCACCAAAATCGAATACTATGTTTTTTATCTTCATACGTGAATTTAAATTAGTTTGGAAAAAGGGTCTTGTCAATACCGGGTACAATTCTTAAGGCATTCTTATAATATACTTTCTTAAGAACATCGTCTGAGAGGCCTAGTCCATACATGGGCCAGAATGCATGATATTTCTTATGATATGGAAAATACTCGTCATCACTTTCCAAAATCCTAAAATAAGTAGGGAATTCGTCAGGTTTCCAGCTATCCTTTCCGAAGAGAATGCGATCTTGGTATTTTATAAAGAAGGCTTTAGCAAAACGAGGTTGTCTCCCTAATTCAGCTATAATTGCCCCAATACCTACGTTCATATTGGGAATCTCGTCTAATAGTACTCCAAGTTTTCCTAGATCATTCGCCAACCAACCCATATGGGCATTGATAAATATCGTCTTTGGGTGCTTCTTAAACATACTGCGTTGTTCGTCCATTAATTGCTCCCAAGGAGCAGGGTCATTTGCTTCACGCTTCCTGTTAGGTTTCGTTTTTAATTCAAGCCAGCGTTCATTATCACCATCGAATGAATCCCAAAATGATTTCGGGTCTGCAGTATGAATAAGCACGGGAACACCTAATTCGCCGCAAGCAGCCCAAATTGGGTCAAGCCGTGGATCATCTATTTTCACTCTATTCCCGTCCGTGTCTTTATACCTTAGACCTAAACTTTTATAAATCTTTAATCCTTTAGCGCCATTAGCGATATCTTCTTTAAGTTGCGATACTGCATTTTCCGTCCAGCCTTTTTTACCAACATTATCAAAATCAATATTTGCGAAAACAACAAAACGATTTGGATAATGGTCTTTTATATTTTGAACTGACTTTTTAAGGTTCGAGCCAGAACGTCCGCTCAGGTTTACCATAAGACCCATGTTAAGAGTGTCCATTGCCACAATTACTGGGGTCAAATCTTGATTTGACATTCTATATTGATGCCCGTGTACATCGATAAAAGGAAACTTTGCTTTTTTAATAATCCCACCAGGAACAACCAAGGTAGATTTTGGATTATATTCTTCAAATGAGAGGTCTTGAGCGGAAATATTTAATGCAAGTAGGAGCGTAGTAACAAAAATTATTATTCTATGAAGCTTCATATATTCCTTTTTACCAATGTTAAAGGTACTAACTTGTTCCAGTTACAAATGCATTTTAGCATCTCTTTAACTTCTTAAAATTTTTAACTTATATTTTGAAATTGGATAAGAGGGGGAACTTGAGGTTACAAATCTTTTGAGTAACGTTCAATCATAGCTTCTCGAGATTCAGCTTCGGTTGTTGTCTTCAATTGATCCTTCATCATTTGCCCCATCGAAGGAAAGTCCTGCGGATCTATATATGTCTCATCATTCCAGAGTTGCGACCTCATAAATGCTTTTGCACAATGAAGAAAAACCTCTTCTATGTTAACCACAATGCAGCTAATTGGTGGTCTAGAATCTGAATTAAACCTGTTTAAAATGTCTTCGGAAGTTGATACTATAGCAGAACCATTGACTCTGAGAGTTTCATCAATCCCAGGAATAAAAAATAGAAGACCAACGCGGCTTGTTTCTATAATATTACTCAGGCTATCAACTCGATTATTGCCCTTAGAGTCAGGGATTAGTAATTCGCTATTGTTTGTTATTTTCACAAACCCGATCTCTCCACCTCTAGGAGATACATCCATCTTGCCTTTGCTATCTATTGTTGAAATCACCACAAAAGGGGAACTGCCTATGAAATTAATTGAATGAGGTTCCAACTCTTTAAGGGCTTTGTCTTTTGATCTTCCGGAAGGAAATCCATAAATTTCTCTTAACTGAGAGGTGTTGGTTATTTTCATTGCCTTTGCTATTGTAAGTATTAGACGCGGGTAAATTTAGCGAAAAGGCACTCAATTTTAATTACATTATTATAAATTAGATATCTGTTTTTAATAAAGCAAGTCCAAGGTCTGTCTGCAAAGTGTAATCGTAAGGGCTAACCTGACTATTTATTTCACCAATTATATCTTCAAGTTCATTAATGATAGTATCCAACGATTTATAATAAGAAAGCTATTTAGAATTAGATGTATTTATGTAGTTTTTATTTGTCTAAACAAGGAAATCGGGACCCTCTAGATATTTTTCAAGCGCATTTAGTGTGAGTAAAAAGCAACCAAGTCATAGTTTGTCAAAATGTAGGTGCCCATCGCCAACATAAACTTTCAAGCAATTATTCTTAATGTATAGTAAAACTCAGATAGGACCAACCCAACCACTCTCATCTAGTTTCTCAATAAGAATATTATAATCTTTGAAATATTGTTTGAGTCTTTCTATTTCAGGGTAGGGAGCAATAAGTTAATTATACCAAACAGCATATCGTTCTCTTCTGAGTTCCAATGCCAATTGTTCCTCCATTTTTAGAGCTTCAGATCTAGTAGTAATTGCAGGAATATGATTATAGAGACTAGGTCTTAAATACATACCGTATTTTTCAACAAGATTGGACGACAGTTTATGACCTTTCTTATTCCTATATCCAGTTTTATGCTGCAGAAACCTTTCTTTTGGCGATTTGCTTGTCATACCCACATACAAACATTGTAAAACTCCGTTAAATTGGGGATTGGCTGTTCTAAATTTTGAGCTTTCTGTAAAGACTTTTTTGGATAACTCTATCACATAGATATGATATTGACCTTTCGACATTTTTAGCGAATATTAATTGTGCCTTGCATAATTCTAAAGTTCATTACTTTTTTCTTTTTGTCCAGACATCATCAAGAAAGCTTTCAGAAATCCATCAATAGAGCCATTGAGCATGGCATCTGTATTACCAGTCTCAAAACCGGTCCGAACATCTTTAACCAACTTGTATGGATGTAAGACATAGTTGCGAATTTGAGATCCCCATTCAATAGCCATCTTGCTATTCTCAATTTCTGCCCGTTGTGCCTGTTGCTTTCGAAGTTCTATTTCGTACAACTGTGATTTTAGCATTTGCATTGCTTTTTCTCGATTTTCCAGTTGAGAACGAGTTTCAGAGTTATGAATTACAATACCGCTGGGTTTATGTGTTAAGATAGCTTTTGTTTCTACTTTATTGACATTTTGACCACCCGCACCGCCTGAACGCGCAAAATCCCAGGAAAGATCTGCAGGATTAATATCAATTTGAATCGAATCATCTACTAAAGGATATACATAAACGGATGCAAAACTTGTATGCCGCTTGGCGTTGCTATCAAAAGGGGAGATTCGTACAAGACGATGGACTCCATTTTCACTTTTTAACCAACCAAAAGCATATTCTCCTGCTATCTCTATAGTCACCGTTTTAATTCCGGCGACATCACCTTGTTGAAAATTAAGTTCTTTTACTTTATAGCCATTTTTTTCAGCCCACATCAAGTACATTCTCATAAGCATCTCGGCCCAATCGCAACTTTCTGTACCGCCTGCACCCGCAGTGATTTGTAAAACAGCACTTAAATCATCACCTTCCTCGCTAAGCATATTTCGAAACTCGAGAGCCTCAACAACTTCCAGAGCTTTAGTATAAGATGCTTCAAGATTTTGCTCGGTACCTTCACCTTCCTTAAAGAATTCAAGGATTATCTCGGCATCATCTGTTAAAGAAACTGCTGCCTCATAGTCTGAAACCCACTTTTTTTTAAGCCGAAGTACTTTCATGAAAGTTTCCGCTTCTCTAGGGTTATTCCAAAAATTAGGGTCGAAGGTCTTTTCTTCGTCGTTGGTAATTTCTATTCGCTTCCCAGCGACGTCAAAGATACCTTCTTAACGCATCCTGTCGATCTCTGAGATCTTTAATGTGATCTTGTGTAATCATTGTATGGCCCAAGAAGATGGGGGTTTTAGTTGATTTAGGTAAAAAATACCAATTGTAAAAATAGAGGTTCTTTTCGCAAATTAAAAGTGATTCTACCTCGATTTTGCATTTATTTTTTGTCTTATTATATGTATAATTCTCCACTAGGTATTAGGGTAATGATTGGCTGTATAACAATGTTAAACCGCTGTAGTTTCAGAAACTAGATGGAAGAATCGAATATTTATAAATAAATTACTTAATTTTATATCTGAAAATCTTCTTTTCCCCGAGAAGGTTTTATACCAATTTAACATCAAAATATAGCATTGATTTATGTTTTACTGAAACAGGTTAGGCAAAGGGTTTTTTCGTCCATACTTCGACTTCGCTCAGCACAGGTATTTCAATATAAAATAGAACCGTAGCTAATGCTATGCTTATATTTTCTATTTCACCGGAACAAAAAACAATACAAACTAGTGATGCGAGATTTTAAAATTAAATCGGTACTATTAAATATCCCCAAAATGTTTCGATTGATTTTAATGTGAATCTGTCCCTTACTAAATAATACTTATGATGAAAAAAACACTTTACTTATTACTCTTCTTGGGAAGTGTGAGTTGCTGGTCTCAATTTCTTGACGGAAAGAAGAATATCCAAAAATTTGATGGTTTTTTTAATTTTCATTATTCTGAAGAAAAAGGAGAAATCTACCTTGAAGTAGATAAGTTAGATACCGATTTTCTTTACGTACATTCATTAAGTACAGGTCTGGGGTCAAATGATTTGGGACTCGATCGAGGTCAATTAGGCGATGGCGTACTTGTTAAATTTGTGAAGAGTGGAAATAAGATTTTACTGATCCAACAAAATGTTAATTACCGTGCAAATACAGATAATCTACTTGAAAAGAAATCTACAGAACAAGCATTTGGCAAGTCAGTTTTATTTGGATTTGAAATCAAAGAGACAAAGGGAAAAACATACGTAATAGATTTCACTCCCTTTTTAATGTTGGATGCTCACGGAGTAGCTCAAAATTTAAAACGAAATAAAGAGGGCGTTTATAAGCTTGATAAAACGAGAAACACAGTTTGGATGGAAAACACGAAGGCTTTCCCTAAAAATGTTGAATTTGAAGCAATGCTCACTTTTGTAGGTGAACCTATTGGCAAGAAATTACGCACCGTTATTCCTGATGCTCGATCGGTATCAGTTATACAGCACCACAGTTTGGTAGCTCTACCAGATCTCGGTTATAAAACGAGAGACTTTGATCCACGCTGTGGTTCCTATCCAATGAGCTATTTAGATTATAGTACGCCAGTTTGGGAACCAATTAGAAAGCAGTTTATTACTAGGCATCGCCTAAAGAAAAAATCAAATAGCGACAATATAGGCTTAGTAGAAGCTGTTGAACCCATTGTTTATTATCTTGACCCTGGCACACCAGAACCAATACGTTCTGCTCTTATGGAAGGAGCTGGTTGGTGGAATGAGGCTTTTACCGCTATCGGATATAGCAATGCGTTTCAGGTTAAATTACTGCCTGAAGATGCAGATCCGATGGATTTACGTTACAACGTAATTCAATGGGTGCATCGTTCTACACGTGGTTGGAGTTACGGATCTACAATAAACGACCCGAGAACAGGAGAAATTATTAAAGGGCATGTGAGTTTAGGAAGTCTTCGCATTCGACAAGATTTTTTAATCGCACAAGCATTAATGAACAGGCCGTTTGCCGAGCGTGATGATAATTACGAGCCAATGCTTGAAATGGCATTAGGCCGTATACGACAACTATCTGCGCATGAAGTTGGACATACGCTGGGTTTTGCACATAATTTCGCAGCTAGTAGCATAAACCGAGCGAGTGTCATGGATTATCCTCATCCAACATTACGTTTAAAGGACGGTGAGGTTGATTTCAGTAATGCATATGCGAAAGGAATTGGAGAGTGGGATAAGTTAACTGTTGCTTACAGTTATGGTGATATCCCAGATCTTATAGATGAGAAGACAGCTTTGACCAGCCTACTAGACGATGCTTTTTCGAAAGGGATGAGGTTTATTTCTGATAGGGACGCGAGATCCCAAGGGGGAGCACATGCGAAGGCACATTTGTGGGATAATGGAGAAAGTGCATCTAAAGAATTACTTGATGTACTGGAACTTAGGAAGACAGCGATTGCTAATTTTAGTGAAGATAATATTCGCAATGGAGAACCCTTCTCAGTATTGGAAGACGTTTTTGTACCCTTGTATTTTTATCATCGATATCAGGCTGAAGCCGCAATAAAATTAATTGGCGGAATGAATTATGAATATAGTGTGAAAGGTAAAGTTTTTGAACCTTCCACAGTGCTTTCAGAAGCAGAGCAAACTAAAGCATTGTCTGCTGTTATGAAGACATTAGAAGCTAAAACTCTCGTTATACCTAAAAAACAGTTGGCTCTTTTCCCGCCTAGGGCATTAGGGTATGCTCGTACTCGTGAATCATTTAAAAGTAAAAATGATGTCGCTTTTGATGCTATTGGAGCCGCGTCTACTGCTGCGGAAATGACCCTTAAATTACTTTTAAACCCAAAAAGAGCGAATAGATTAGTACAGCAAAAAGCACTGAATGAATCTGGTTTCGGTTTTGATAAAGTTCTAAAAGAATTAAATCGGACTGTTTTTAATACTAAGGGCTCATCCAGTTATGAGACAGAAGTTAACAAATCAATTCAATTTGTAACACTAACGCAGATGATGAATTTGGCTTCAAGCAAGTTGGCTATTGTACAAGTGAAGTCTCAAGTCAATGTGATGATAGATAAGCTTTCATCCGCCTTTGCTAAAAAAGGTGATGACTTTTCGATACAGCTAGGGCGGGAGATAACTTCTTTCCGTGAACATCCTGAAAATTTTAAAGTAATGGAATCGGCTAAAATTCCAGACGGAAGTCCAATAGGGAGCTTTGAATGTTATTATGATTAGTTTAGGATAATTTAGTTGTGAAAAAATCATTATTTACGGATAAAGAAGCAAGATCGCTGCCCTGAAAGAGGTAAGAACAAAGATTAAATCACAACTAACTGAAAATGTTATATTTTTCTGAAGGTACGAGCCATACAGTATCTCTGTTGTGGAATTATAAAAGAAGTATTTGATTAAAACATTGATAATTGCAGTTTGTTTGAATCCCAAGAAGTAGACAATAGTAACTTAGTTGGTTTTATTTATATTTATAATGAAGATATTCAGAAGAATCCAGTGAATCACTATTAGTTTTATTGCAAAAATAATAGACCTTTGTTGCTAACTGAAATTTATTCTTGTATTTGGATTCTTGAATATTGGAACGACTATTTTTTGTTGATACCGCAGCGTTTTAAGCGATTGGATATTATAAATGAAACCTAAGATGAGAGTGCTCATTATATGTACTTTAGAAGACAATAAATTATTAATTGAAATATGATTATAGATTTACGCAGTGACACAGTCACTAAACCTTGTCGTGGAATGTTAACCGCGATGATGGGAGCTGAAACTGGAGATGATGTATATAAAGAGGATCCTTCTGTAAATCTGCTAGAGGAGAAAGTAGCCGAGATGTTCGGAATGGAAGCAGCTTTGTTTTTTCCAACAGGGAGTATGGCCAATCAGGCCGCTATAAAATTACATACACAACCTGGCGAACAGTTGATATGCGATAAATGGGCTCATGTGTATAATTATGAGGGAGGCGGAGTTTCATTTAACAGTGGTGTTTCCTGTAAATTAATTGATGGAGATCGAGGTATGATCAATGCAAATCAGGTTGTAGAATCTATCAACCCACCAGATTTTTATCATAGCCCACTTACTTCTTTGGTTTGTATAGAAAACACGACTAATAAGGGAGGGGGAGCTTGTTATAATCTTGAGGAACTTAAAAAGATAAAAAGCGTTTGCGACTCTCATAATTTGGGGATTCATTTAGATGGCGCACGTTTAATGAATGCCATTGTTGCCAAAAATGAGAATCCGAAGGATTACGGTAAAATTTTCGACACTATTTCAATTTGTTTTAGCAAAGGACTTGGAACCCCATTAGGAACTGTTTTAATTGGGAAGAATAAATTGATGCATAATGCTATTAGAGTTCGGAAGGTGCTTGGAGGTGGAATGCGTCAAGTTGGTTATGTCGCAGCAGCAGGACTATATGCATTAGATAATAATATAGTTCGCCTAGCAGATGATCATCGGAAGGCTTCAGAAATAGCTGCTTGTTTAGAACAACAGGAATATGTTAGTAGCCTAGAGCCAAGAGAAACCAATATTGTTATTTTTTACCTGAGAGATACTTATTCAGAAGAGAAATTTATAGCCGACTTACTTCAAGAGGATATTAAAATAAGTAATATGGGGCAAGGAAAGCTTCGAATTGTAACACATCTCGATTATACAGATGATATGCATAACAGACTCCTGACTTTTCTAGGTAGCTACAAATAACGAAGGTTCCTGTTCTGGTACGAAAGGAACCTTTATTAATGGTGAAAATATTTTAAACTTCTGTTGTTTCTGAGTCTGGCGCATTTTTTTGTACAGACGATATACTATTTGTCATACCCGATTCTGAAGTATACATCTGACTACTTCCAACTATTTGACCGTTAGTTGACAAGAGATTAAAGTGGAATTTACCATTTTTAGCAGTTTTAGTTTCGAAACATTTATCGTCTCCGCAGTTCTTCTTTACCGATTCAATTCCATTTACGGCAGATGCTTTAGAAGCATACATCTGAATAGAAAGAACAACTTGGTCATTACATTCTTTTAATATAAAGTGAAATTTTTCACCGTTTTTCTTTAATTCGAACAGAGTTGATTTTTTTAGGATTTGTTCTTGTTTTCAGTCTAGAAATATTTAAAAAAAACTAAATTTTGAATAGTTTAATTCAATCTTATTAATGTATATTATTTTCATAATACTAGCGAAACTTTATCCCGTTTTAGCATCAACTAATCCAAAACAAATAAGCTAAACTTAGAGTAATTAGTCACCAAGGGAAATAATTATGGAGATTGTTTTTTTACATCTGTACATCAGCGAAAGTATTACCGTTTGCCATTTTGATTTTGTCTTCAAGTATTCTGGAAATAAATAGAATATTTAAAATGATCTATTCCAGACACTTTTGGCATTACTTCACAATCAACTACTCTAATCTACTATTCCATATTTGAATTTTATATTAGGTTCAATTTTACTATTTTGCACAACTATAATTTAACCAACATATTATGAAAAATATAGTAGCAGTGTGTATTGCTTCTCTAATTTTTGTTACTTCGTGCAATACGAAAGAAACTGCTGAAAAATCTATGATTCTTACACCCCCTAAAGCCCAAAAAATTGTTAAGAACCTTGAAATCCATAATGACAGTAGGATCGATAATTATTATTGGTTAAATGATCGCGATGATGAGGAAGTAATTGATTATTTGGAAAGAGAAAATGATTACTATTCAAAAATGACGGCCCATACCAAAGATTTTCAAGCTGACTTATTTGAAGAAATGAAAGGAAGGATAAAAGAGGATGATCAATCGGTACCATATAAACTTCGGGGCTATTTCTATATCACGCGTTATGAAAAAGGGAAAGATTATCCTATATATACACGGAAGAAAGGTTCGATGGATGCTTCTGAGGAAATACTATTAGATGTCAATGATATGGCAAAGGGGCATTCTTATTATAATCTTAATGGTTTAAATATTAGTGAGGATAACAGGCTGATATCCTTCGGTGTTGACACGTTGAGTCGCCGAATGTACACTATCCATGTGAAGGATTTAGAAACAGGAGAAATCATGGATGAAAAGATCCCCTTGACCACTGGTAGCGCAGTTTGGGCAAACGATAATAAAACCTTGTTTTATACGCGTAAGGATGAACAAACACTTAGATCCAATCAAATATTTAAGCACGCTTTAGGCACTAATCAATCTGAGGATACATTGGTTTATACTGAAGAAGATGAAACTTTTGGTACATATGTATACAAAACAAAATCGAAGAAATATCTTATTATTGGTTGCTATAGCACGCTAACATCAGAATTTAGATTTGTAAATGCTAGTAAACCAAATAAAGAATTTCAAGTATTTCAGCCGCGCGAAAGAGGACTAGAATATAGTGTTTATCACTATGATGATAGCTTTTATGTGCTGACGAATTTGGATAAGGCGACAAACTTTAGATTGATGAAAACGCCTGAATTAAATACAACAAAAGAACATTGGGTTGATATGTTGCCGCATCGAGAAAACGTATTGATCGAAGATATTGATATTTTCAAAGACTACTTGGTGGTTAGTGAGCGCTCAAATGGATTAAATGAGATTCGAATCATTAGATGGGATAAAAAAGAAGATTATTATCTGCCTTTTGATAATGAAACCTATACAGCCGGAACTGGAGGTAATCCTGAGTTTGATGCTGAAATTTTACGTTATGGATATAATTCATTGACAACTCCTTCGTCAACGCTGGATTTTAACATGAAGACTCGCGAGAAGAAAGTCATAAAAGAAACTGAAGTCTTAGGAGGACAGTTCGATAAAGCTAATTATGAGTCCAAGCGTGTATGGGCTGTAAGTCCGGATGGAGCGAAGATTCCTATTTCAATGGTGTATCGCAAAGGAATAAAAATGGATGGTACAAATCCATTACTTCTCTATGCATATGGATCATATGGAGTAACGATCGACCCCTATTTCTCCTCGGTTCGATTGAGCCTATTAGACAGGGGCTTTATTTATGCAATAGCTCACGTTCGCGGCAGTGAATATCTGGGTAGACCTTGGTATGAAAATGGGAAACTCCTTAAAAAGAAGAATACTTTTACCGACTTTATAGATGCTTCTAAATTTTTAATTTCTGAAAGATATACTTCAAAAGATCATCTGTACGCTTCCGGAGGCTCGGCTGGTGGACTTCTCATGGCAGCGGTAGTTAATATGGCACCCGAATTATATAATGGTGTAATTGCATCTGTACCTTTTGTTGACGTTGTTACCACTATGTTAGATGATAGTATTCCATTGACTACTTCGGAATACGACGAATGGGGCAACCCTATTGACC
Organism: Flavobacteriaceae bacterium; assembly: GCA_047614245.1. Lineage (GTDB taxonomy): Bacteria > Bacteroidota > Bacteroidia > Flavobacteriales > Flavobacteriaceae > Ulvibacter. The sequence continues at coordinate 18,463 of JBLHIC010000017.1, read as the reverse complement.
TAGAATATTATAAATATATAAAGTCCTACTCACCTTATGATAATGTAACATCAAAGCAATATCCAAATATGTTAGTAACCACAGGCTTACACGACAGTCAAGTCCAATATTGGGAGCCTGCTAAATGGGTCGCTAAATTAAGAGAATTGAAGAAAGGAAATAATGTTTTATTGCTCCAAATTAACATGGATGCCGGTCACGGAGGGGCTTCAGGAAGGTTTGAGGCTCTAAAGGAAGTTGCGATGGACTATTCTTTTTTATTCGATTTGGAAGGAATTAAGGAGTAATTAAAATATTTCCGTACCTTTGGCACGTTTTAAAATTAAGTTTTACGGCTTGATTTTTTTTACAAAAATTTCTGTATGAGAGAAGAAATACAAGCCCATAACAATGTTCTAGAGTTAATTGGCAATACTCCGCTAATTAGACTTAATAACATAGTAGTTAAGATGAAAGGTAATTATTTTGCTAAAGTCGAAGCTTTTAATCCTGGGCATTCTACAAAAGATCGCATTGCATTATATATTATTGAACAAGCCGAAAAATCGGGTATTCTAAAGCCAGGTGATACAATTATTGAAACTACCAGCGGAAATACTGGTTTTAGTATCGCAATGGTTAGTGTCATTAAAGGTTATAAATGTATCCTGGCTGTAAGTTCTAAGTCTTCAAATGACAAAATAGATATGTTGAAGTCAATGGGGGCCAAAGTGTATGTGTGTCCGGCAAATGTCAGCGCTGATGATTCTCGATCTTATTATCAAGTTGCTAAACGACTTCATGAAGAAACACAGGATTCGGTATATATAAATCAGTATTTCAATGAGCTCAATATGGATGCTCATTACTTGTCTACAGGGCCTGAAATATGGAAGCAAACCAATGGTAATATTACTCATTTTGTTGCTTGTAGTGGAACTGGAGGCACAATTTCAGGAACTGCACGTTATTTAAAAGAACAGAATCCAAATATTAAAGTTATAGGTATTGATGCTTTTGGTTCAGTTTTACAGAAATATCATGAAACCAGAGAGTTTGATGCTAATGAAATTTATCCCTACCGAATCGAAGGTTTGGGCAAGAACTTAATTCCAACGGCAACAGATTTCGATGTTATTGATGATTTTGTCAAAGTTACTGATGAAAGTAGTGCGCATAGGGCCCGGGAGCTGGCAAAGACAGAGGGTTTATTCGTTGGATATACTAGTGGTGCAGCAATGCAAGGCTTGATTCAGTTGGAAGAGGATGGTGTATTTGATGAAAACAGCAATATTGTAGTGATCTTTCCAGATCACGGATCCCGTTACATGAGCAAGGTTTATAATGACGATTGGATGAGAGAACAAGGATTTTTCGACTCTGAGAATAAGGAAACTGCTAAGATAGAATATATCAAATAAAATTATGTAATTAATCTTATTAGCCACCTGCCTAACAGCGGTGGCTTTTTTTATGTTATATTGTTAAGGAGAAAGAATATTGTAATCCTGATTAATTTACCTAGTTTTGTTCCATATTAGAAAAAATAGTTTAATGAGAGATTTGTTCGATAAGATATATAAAGATAAAGGTCCACTAGGAAAATGGGCTGAACAGGCTGAGGGCTATTTTATATTTCCAAAATTGGAAGGTCCAATTTCAAATAGAATGGGCTTTAGAGGAAAGCAGGTTATCACTTGGAGTATAAATGATTACTTAGGTCTAGCCAATCATCCTGAAGTTAGGAAGGTGGATGCTGATGCAGCTGCAGCCTATGGTTCTGCATACCCTATGGGGGCAAGAATGATGAGTGGTCATACAGATCTGCATGAGCAATTACAGAATGAACTAGCTACTTTTGTTAGTAAAGAAGCCTCTTATCTTTTAAACTTTGGATACCAGGGGATGGTTTCTACAATAGATGCTTTAGTTTCTAAAGATGATGTAATAGTTTATGATGTAGATGCACATGCTTGTATTATTGATGGAGTTCGATTACATCTAGGGCAGCGCTTTACCTACAAGCATAACGATATGGAAAGTATCGAGAAAAACTTGATAAGAGCCACAAAAATGGCTGAAAAAACAGGAGGAGGAATTTTATTGATTTCTGAAGGTGTTTTCGGTATGAGAGGTGAGCAAGGGAAGCTAAAGGAGATCGTTGCACTTAAGAAAAAATATAATTTCAGATTCTTTGTTGATGATGCCCACGGGTTTGGAACGCTTGGAAAAACTGGAGCTGGAGCAGGTGAGGAGCAAGGAGTGCAGGATCAAATAGATGTTTATTTTGCAACATTTGCCAAGTCTATGGCTAGTACAGGGGCTTTTATTGCTGGTGATGAAGAGATCATTAATTATTTGAAATACAATCTTCGTTCTCAAATGTTTGCAAAATCACTACAAATGCAATTGGTTGTAGGGGCTTTGAAACGACTAGATATGTTGCGTACGATGCCTTCACTAAAGGAAAAACTTTGGATAAATGTGAATGCATTGCAAGATGGTTTAAAGAAAAATGATTTTGATATAGGAACAACTCAAAGTTGTGTTACTCCTGTGTATTTGAAAGGAAGCATTCCGGAAGCCATGGCATTAGTAAAAGACCTACGAGAAAATCATGGAGTGTTTTGCTCTATCGTTGTATACCCAGTTATACCAAAGGGATTGATATTATTACGAATGATTCCAACGGCAACTCATACTATAGAGGACATTAATGAGACTTTAGAGGCTTTTTCTTCGATAAGAGAACGATTGGAGAATGGAACTTACAAACGTCTCTCTGCTTCGGTTGCAGCAGCTATGGGAGAATAAATAGAGGCCAAATTAAAAATAAAACTCCACCTTAAAGGTGGAGTTTTAGTATCCAAGGATTTCAGGTTATATTTCAGAAATAAATTCTAAAATAGTCTGTGCCATAGCAGCTTGATTAAATGGATCTTGCAGACATAACCGGTCATTTTCATTGGTTATAAAACCTAATTCCACTGTCAATATTGGATGATTTGATCTTTTCATTAAAAAGAAGTTCGCTTTTTTTATCCTAGCGTCCAGATCGGTGATTTTAGAATCAAACTTGTTTTTTAGCTTCTTAGCAAGTATGTATGATTTTTCGTAGGCTGTACATTCTTCAGCAACAAATATTTCGATTCCAGAAACCGAGCGCTCTGCATCTGATGCTATATGCAATGACAGGACCAAATCGGGTTTTAATTGATTAATAAAAGCCACTCTTTCTTGGAGTCCAATTGCTTCATCATCCTCTCTAGTGAATTCTATTTTAATATTCTTATTGATATTTTTCTCTTTAATTAATTGAGAAATTTCTAAAACAATTTCCTTTTCAGAAATTCGGTCAAAGGTGGCACCACTATCGGCTCCTCCGTGTGATACATCAATAATAATGGTTGTCGTTTTTTCTTTATATGAGGATTGGGTCGTAAAAGCCAATGTGCAAAAAATACTTAAAACCAATAATACTCCAAGTAGGTTTTTCATTGTGCTGACAGTTTAGGTTATATAATTAGATTGGTATTATAAACTCTCATCCATAGAATAAATTGTGCGTAAGATTTCTAGAGTGATTTTTTGAATGTACTTCTCTCCTTATGTTGCACTGGGCTATAGTCTTTCCAAAGTAGCTGTACAGCTGTGTTTTCTATTAATTCGGGATTTGTTTCTACGGTATGAATTCCTTTAGCGTTAAAAAGATTTTGCATTTCTTCAAAAATAATTGCCGTAACACCTTTTCCTTGATATTCTGGGTCAATACCAATTAAATAAAAAGCAGCTTTTTCATTCTTTTTCTGGGCTTTTAAAATATGAATCCATCCAACTGGCATTAGTTTACCTTTTGCTTTTTTTAGTGCTTTTGAGAATGAAGGCATTACAACTGAAAATGCAATAAGCTTACCATCTTTGTCATTAATACACGTAATATAATCGGGATTAATAAAACTGAAGTATTTCTTTTTGTAATAGTCGATTTGATATTGTTGAATAGGTACAAAGGTTTGCAATGAATTATATGTGTTGTTCAATAAACCAAACATATCATCAACAAAAGGAAGAATTTCTTTCTTGTTTTTGAACCTAATAACATTTAATTGGTAGCGCTCTTTAATAATTCGAGAGAATTTTTTCACCTTTTCGAAGGCTTCCTTTGGAATACTTAATCTATATTCAACCCAAGTTGCCTGTTTTTTATATCCAAGCTTTTCAAAATGTTCGGCATAGTAAGGATAGTGATACCAGGTAATCATGGTGTTGAGTTCTTCGTAACCCTTGGTCAAGATCCCAGCTTTTTCCATATTGGAAAAGCCAACGGGACCTTCGGCATATTCTAGTTTATATGCTTTGCCAGTTTCATAGACTTTTTCTAGCAAAGCTTTGGTTACTTCAATGTCATCGATCATATCTAGCCAACCAAATCTAACTTTCTTTTTACCTATTTGATCAATTTCTAAATGATTTATTATGACTGCAATTCTTCCAACAGCCTTTTTGTCTTTATATGCAATATAATATTTTGCTTCAGCATTTTTAAAAACAGGATTTTTAGAATCATCCAGAGTTTCCATTTCATCTTTAATCAAAGGAGGGACCCAATACTTACAGTCCTTATATAATCGGAATGGGTACATTACAAACTGTTTCAATTCTTTCTTGGAAGAAATAAGTTTAACTTTAATCATATAAAATCTAAGCTATTATCTGTTGTCACCACCATCATTGTCTTCAAAACCATCTTTTCTTTTATTTTTCTTCTTCTTTTTTTTATCTCTACCTTTTTTTTCTTTCTTCAACTTTCGTCCAGATTTCCCCTTCTCCTCGATATATTCATCATCATTGTGCATATCGAAACGATAGGCCATTCCTATTCTTCCATACAGAAGAGATGGAGTGTCTTTAAAGTTTACTACAATCGAGGCATCTACGTGCAAGTTTTCATTAATTAAAGCCGCCGCACCTCCTCGGAATATTTGATCTGAATAAAAATCACTTTTAAAACCCTGGTTTTCAACAAAAACTGAAAACCAATTTGTTAATGTATGAGTTAAAGTAAGTATATAACCATACGAAGGCGTATCCGTTGTGACGCGATCAACGACTATGTTTGTTACAAATACAAAACCTCCCATCCAGTTATTCTGAGTAGAAATTACAAACTTAGGGCTAATACTGCTTTCTGGTTCAGGAGTGAACGGATTATCAGCAAAATCAAAATTGGCTCCTGCATAAAATGAAATAGCAGGAATAAGATCTTTCCATCGAAATTTATTATTCGCTTTCCAACTGTAAATGTTTGGACCGTCTAGCACCATTTTTTTGTATGGATCGTAAAATAAATACTTGGCCCCTATTGTATTCCTTCTGAAGTTGCTTTCTTTGTATTTAGTTGATACTGCCCCCCGATTATCAGTAACTGAATTTGACTGAAACTCTCCAATAAAGCTAACCTCTAGCTCTTCCTTCCAAAAGCCGTATCGAATCGCATAGTCAATACCAAATGCCCCTGTCTCAGTCTCTAATAAGCTATGCTTCTCTTTTCCAAATGCAATCCCACTTTCAAACTGTAGCACTTTTTTTCCTACTGCAAATGCACCTTGAGAGGCACCTGGTCTATTATTGTTTATAGTCTCAGTATATTGAGCTCTAGCCGGATAAATAGCGATTAGAAATAAAAAGGAAAGACAGTAAAGGCTAGTCTTCATAAAAGTTCGGTTTAGTTCAAAGATATAAGATTTTATCATTTATTTAATAGTTGATTTTCTTCTTTTTATATATCAATTCTTACTTTTGGAAAAGATTTCTAAAGTATGATGACTTTTGTCAAAACGATTTTAATTGTCCTTCTGGTATATTACAGTTTAAAGTTTTTATTAAAACTAGCGGCTCCGTATCTAATGCGTTACATCTCAAAGAAGGCAAGTCAAAAATTTGGGGATGCATTTGGACAAGGATCTCACGAGAATAGCATTGAGGATGAAGGAAATGTAAGCATAGATAAAATGCCGTCTTCTAAATCAAAAAGTAAAAACACGGTTGGTGAGTATGTTGATTTTGATGAAATGGATTAATTTTAATTAATTTTTCTAATTGGCAAAGTCTAATTGTTTTTTTATAATTTCCCCAAGTCGTAATTTATAACAATCGCATGCAGCTTTATTTTAAGAAATTTCTCCCACATCTTGTTGTTTTAGTTTTATTCATTGTTACGTCACTTATTTATTTTAGTCCTGTTTTACAAGGAAAAAAAATATTTCAGAGCGATATCGTGCAGTACACTGGTATGGCCAAACAACTTAAAGATCATCGAGAAACCACGGGGAAAGAAACTTATTGGACGGATGCTGCTTTTGGAGGAATGCCAACATATCAACTCGGCGCAAAATATCCTCACAATTATATTAAAAAATTAGACTTATTACTTCGGTTTCTTCCTCGACCAGCCGATTACCTGTTCCTTTATTTCATTGGGATGTACATTCTTTTATTGGTTTTAAAAGTCGATTATAAGTTAGCTTTCTTAGGTGCTCTTGCGTTCGGGTTTTCGACCTATTTAATTATAATTTTAGGAGTCGGCCATAATTCCAAAGCACACGCTATTGCATACATGCCTCTAGTCTTAAGTGGTGTAATTCTTACATTTAGAGGTAAGTATTTCTATGGCTTTCTTTTGACCACAATTGCTATGGCTTTAGAGTTGGTCGCTAACCATTTTCAAATGACCTATTACTTACTTTTCATTGTGATTTGCATTGGTGTCGCTTATTTAATAGATGCTTATAAAAAGAAAATGTTGGTTCATTATGGAAAGGCGGTTTTTGTTATGATTATTGCCGTCATTGTTGCACTGGGTTTGAATGCATCGAATTTAATGGCAACGAAAGAATATGCCGACACCTCTACAAGAGGTAAGAGTGAACTTACCATAAATCCAGATGGAAGCGCAAAGGAGCTGACAAATGGCCTTGAATATGATTATATTACTGAATATAGCTACGGATTGTTAGAGAGTTTTAATTTATTCATCCCTAGGTTTATGGGTGGCGGATCTGGCGATTCTTTACCAAACGATTCGAAAACAGTTGATGAAATATTGAAATTAGGAGCATCCCCACAGGAGGCAAATGATATATTATCTCAATTACCTGCATATTGGGGAGATCAACCTATAGTTGCTGCCCCGGCTTATATAGGTGCAATTATTATTTTTCTAGCTGTTCTTGCCCTATTTTTAGTTCGTGGAAGACTAAAGTGGTGGATAACTGCTGCCTTTTTATTGAGCCTGTTTTTGTCTTGGGGAAAGAATTTTAGCTTTTTAACGGAACTCTTTATCGATTATGTGCCCATGTATGATAAGTTTAGAGCAGTGTCTTCCATTCAAGTAATAATTGAGCTCGTTGTTCCTGTTTTGGCGATTGTTGGATTACACCAATGGTTTAATTCTTTTATCCCTGATGAAGAAAAAAAGAAAGCACTAGTTCAATCAGTGAGCATTGTCGGTATGATAACTTTGATTTTCATATTTTTCAAATCGAGCCTATTTGACTTTAGCAGCATATATGATCAAATGATTAGGGAACAACTCGGAATTGCTATTGTAGATGCAGTTCGCGAAGACAGAATGAGTTTACTCACTGCCGATTCAATTCGATCCTTGGTATTCGTTCTATTAGCGGCAGCAACTTTATGGGTTTTCTTTAAGGCAAAAATTAAGGAAACCGCTGCTATTGTAGTTTTAACTCTTTTGATTGTTCTCGATTTAGGAATGGTTGACCGACGTTATGTAAATAATGATGATTTTGTGCCGGCTAGAGCAATGGAACAGCCTTTTCAAAAGAATGGTGCAGATGAGCAAATACTGCAGGATGAGGGTCATTTTAGAGTGTACGATTTAGCAAATAGAGGCAATCCGGCAAGGGCAAGCTACTTCCATAATTCAATGGGTGGGTATCATGCAGCCAAGCCTCGACGTTTTCAAGAAATTGATGACTTTTATATAAGTAAAGGTGATATTGGGATATTAAATATGATGAATGTAAGATACATTGTCACCCAAAATAAGAATGGCGGTCCGTATGCACAGATAAATCCTTACGCCAATGGAAATGCTTGGTTTGTTGAAAATGCCTTGATGGCAGAAACGGCAAATGATGAGATTAGACTTTTAGATAGCTTAAATTCAAAAACGACGGCGGTAATTAATCGGGAATTCATGAATTTGATTCCTGCTAAAAAAATTGTTAGGGATAGTACTGCTTCGATTGTGTTAATTGACCATAAACCGGAATATTTGGTGTATGAGTCTTCGACCAAATCTGAGCAACTTGCTGTTTTTTCCGAAGTATATTACCCAAAAGGTTGGAATGCCTATATTAATGAACAACTGGCTGAATATTTTCGAGCAGACTACCTTCTGCGGGCAATGTCTATACCGGCAGGAACTAATAAAATTGAGTTTAAATTTGAGCCTCAAGTTATAGAAACCGGTAGTAAAGTTAGCCTTGGAAGTAGTTTTCTTTTTGTGCTGATTTTCGCGGGAGGATTGTATTATAAATTGAGAAAGAAGGAAATTGTCACCAAAGAAAGTTAGTTTTGAAGCGCGTTCTCATCATAACATATTATTGGCCTCCTGCAGGAGGTCCTGGCGTACAGCGATGGTTACAATTTGTTAAGTATTTTAAGGACTTTGATATAGAGCCCGTTGTCTATGTTCCGGAGAATCCAAGTTATCCATTATTAGACGATAGTTTTGATACAGAGGTGCCTTCTGATGTAACGGTATTAAAACTATCTATAAATGAACCGTATCGATTTGCAAAAGTGCTTTCAAGAAGGAAAACAAAGCAAATAAGTAGCGGAATCATATCGAATAAAAAACAATCTACTGTCGAAAAACTAATGCTTTTTGTGCGAGGAAATTTCTTCATTCCCGATGCCCGTATTGGATGGGTAAAACCATCAGTAACTTTTTTAAAAAAATATATTTCTGAAAACCCGGTGGACGCTATTATAACTAGTGGTCCTCCTCATAGTTTACATTTAATCGGGTTAAAGCTGAAGAAAGAATTAAACCTGAAGTGGATTGCAGATTTTCGTGATCCCTGGACTACAATTCATTATCATAAATCGTTGCGGCTAATGAAAAAAGCCAAGAGGAAGCACAAAGCCTTAGAGAAGGAGATTCTTTCAGAGGCAAATTTAATTGTGGTTACAAGTCCAACAACAAAAATTGAGTTCGAGGTAATAACTAAGAAGCCAATTGAAGTTATAACCAATGGTTATAGCGAATTTGCAGAAACTCCAAGAGTTTTAGATACTTCTTTTTCTATTTCTCATATAGGATCCTTATTAAGTGAACGGAATCCTAAAGTTTTATGGGAAGTGCTTTCTGAAATTACTTCGGAAAATAACGATTTTAAAAGAGACCTAGAACTGAAGCTAGCAGGAATCGTAAGCAAAGAGATAGTTGATAGTATTGCTAACGTCGGACTTAAAGCTAATTGTAAACTACTTGGTTATGTATCGCATTCCGAAGCGATTCAATTACAACAAAATTCTGGGGTTTTACTTCTAGTCGAAATTGATAGTGAGGACACAAAATCAATAATCCCAGGAAAATTATTTGAATACCTAGCTGCAGGACGCCCTATTTTGGCTTTAGGGCCTAAGGATAGTGATATAGAGGGTATTATAAATGAGACAAAGAGTGGGAAATTTTATAATTATAGAGAAACGGATGCATTAAAGTCACATCTTCTTGAATTGTATTCGGACTTTAAAATAGGTTCTCTAGCAGTTTCTTCTGAAGGCATTGAAAAGTATAGTAGGAGGGAGCTAACCAAGCGAATGTCGGAAATAATAAAAAGCCTATAATTCAAATTAGGAATACGAAATTATATGGTTGAATTTGTAGATAAACGAAACTCCCATTCGACAAGATGCCCAATGAGAGTTTCAAACTAACCAACCAAAAATTGTTATAATCCTCTTCCTCTCTTTGAAGAAGTACCTCGAGAATTGACATTCCCGCCTCGGTTTTTAGATTTATTTAATTTTGAACTTGAACTACTTTTTGCAGTTCGGTTCTGACTTTTGTACGTATTAGATGTTGTTCTTTTTGAAGCCACCGGACGGGTCGTTACCGGCTTTCCTTTGGCTGATGAACTTGGTCTACTTCTGTCTGCTTTTACACTATTAGATGCTGGCTTCCCTCTTGTTATCGAACTTTGTCTACTTCTGTCTACAGATCCATTGCTTGAAGAGGGTCTCCCTTTGGTAATCGAACTTGGTCTAGTTCTGTCAACCTTTCCATTATTTGATGTAGGTCTTCCTTTTGTTACTGAACCCGGTCTATTTCTATCTACTTTTCCATTACTTGTTACTGGTCTTCCTTTCACTGTGTTTTCTCCACGTCCAGATTCCGAAATCATGGTGTTTCTGCGATTTGCATTGTAATTATTATTTCTTTCGGTACGACCATTTCTATAATGTAATCGACTCCCGGGTCTATTAAAATCTCTCCTTCCATTCTGATACGCCACCCGATTTCTATTGTTATAATAATTGCTATGGTGTGCGTAACTATAACGTATTGGGCTGTAGTATCTTCTATACGGATAGTCATATACTATACAACTTGAATAAAAAGGAGCTACATAATATGCGTGCCAAGGACGATATACATAAAACTGATTATATGTATTTATAAATCCGGTACTACTCGCGTAATGACCATAATAATTATAGTTGATGAATAAACCACCTACTCTAACTATGCGTCGATTATTATAGCGAATATCTACATTACCAGCTTGTGCAATTCTGCCATAATTATCGTAATAAATTGTAACGTTTTCTATTTGCGTTACTGCGCCATAATCATCATATTGGACATACAACTCATAATCGTGACCAGCGTTAAAACTAATATTTACATTTGGCGAACCGACACTAACTTGAACTTGTTGACTATTGTACTGCCCCACATAAGAGAAGTCAAATTGACCATCTGCAAAAACAGAAAATTCAACACCGCCTTCTTCAAAAATATATGCTCTACCATCGTAAGGATTGTATTTGTTATATTCCGAAAGTTCGGAATTGTTTGTAGTTGCATTTGATGTTATTCCTATTAATAGGAATCCGAATACTAGGGTTGCTAATTTTTTCATAATAATAGTTTTAAGTTGTACTTGCTTTAATTTTCTGGTCAGCTCTGTACGATTATCGTAATTACAACGACCGTGCCAAAAAAGTTAAATTACTGAATATAAGCATATTGTAATAGGTGTGGAGCATTTGTGCTTGGAATGACTGGGAACTTTAGAAATAAGGAGACCTTGTTGAAGTATGGGCAAAAAAAATCCGCCGAAACCATTTTACAGGTCCGACGGATTCTTAACTAACCAACCAAAAATTTTAAATTTTTTCTTTAATGTCTGAAGTAATTTATTACCGAGCCATTGTTGACTGGTATATTTCAATCATCGTGCCAATAATTTAAATTGATACAAATTATGTATTGAATTATATTTTATTTAACAATAAATTGAGTCGTCTTTACCAAACCTCTATTGTTAAAAACCTGGTAGAAATAAATTCCGGACCTGTAGTCCATGACATCAATTAGGTAATATTCTTTTGAAAGGGTTTCATCTTTAACAATCCGACCATGAATATCGAGTATTATTATTCGATCTACGGAAGCTTCAGCGGGGAGTTGCAAGATTGAACGGTTCGCAACTGGGTTGGGGTAGAGGGTAATCTCTTCCGAAGAAAAGTCTGTTATACCCACAATGGTAGTATTATCGCAGTCAGTAGCATCATTAAAAAAATAGGTATTTCCATTTTTAGTATAGCAAACGAGGTAAGCATTTCCTATGTCAATTATGTCTCCAACAGGATCAAAGCCCAGCGAAGAGCCTATACCTTCTATCCAAAAACAGGTATATCCGCTTTCACTATAATAATCGAATTCAATCACTTTCCGGGTCTCATTAGCAATCATCTCAGTGGTAACTGCAACTACGGTCATTTCTGGAAGAGAATTGTAGGAACCGAGACTGGCGCAATAAGATTCATACATTAATTGGGGAAACTCAAAAATATCACCTACGTCAAGGGTAAAATCATACATAATTACATCTTGTGAGTTTGTAACATCATAGCGATATATGATGCCATTCTCTTCACGGACTAAACAACTTCCTTCCGCTCCATTAATATAAACAGATTTATATGTTTGACTGCCAATTACAGTTTCTCCAGCAACTGTAATTTGATCGGTGACAATCCCTGTACTCCCACCGCCAAAAGGATCAGAGAAGAAATCAACACTCCATATGTTGTTTTCCTCTAACATGGGAAGATATGGCTGTGCGTAACTAAAACTAAAAGTAATAGTGAAAAGGAGGCAATAAAGAGTTTTCATAATTATAATTTTTATTTATGAGAATAAATATAATTAGGGAGTATTCCTTTAATGTACTAAATCTTTTCTCTTAAATATGGAGCTGTAATCGATTTTTTGTTTTTGGCAACTTCTTCAGGAGTACCTTGAGCAATTACTTCTCCGCCGCGAATTCCGCCTTCAATTCCTAAATCAATAATATGATCGGCGCATTTAACAAGGTCCATATTGTGTTCTACCACAACGACGGTGTGACCTTTGTCAAGCAAGGCATAAAAGGAGGCTAAAAGCTTCTTAATGTCGTGGAAGTGTAAGCCAGTAGTAGGTTCATCAAAAATAAATAAGGCTTTTTCTTTGGTAGTTCCTTTTATAAGAAATGAAGCCAACTTAATACGTTGTGCCTCGCCACCAGAAAGGGTAGAGGAGCTTTGACCAAGTTGCACGTAACCCAGACCTACATCCTGAAGGGGCTTCAGTTTATTAGTAATTCTTTTTTCACCCTGCAGATCAAAGAATCCAATCGCATCATCCACAGTCATTGTTAGAATATCATGAATATTTTTTTCGTGAAATTTCACTTCTAAAGTTTCTTTTTTAAAGCGCCTTCCATGGCAGGTGTCACAAGTTAAATGCACGTCGGCCATAAATTGCATTTCTATAGTGACTTCCCCATCTCCCTTGCAATTTTCACATCGTCCACCGTCAACGTTAAATGAGAAATGTTTTGGTTTATATGCACGAATTTCTGATAGCTTTTGTGAAGCAAACAGGTTCCGAATATCATCATATGCTTTGATATACGTAACTGGATTCGATCTGCTGGAGCGACCTATCGGATTCTGATCAATAAATTCGACGCTTTTTATTGTCTTAAAATTCCCTTCTAAGGAAGTAAACTGCCCTGGTTTAGTTCCATAGCCTCCTATTTCTCTAAGCAAAGCAGGGTATAATATTTTTTTGACTAAAGTGCTTTTTCCACTTCCTGAAACCCCTGTGACAGCAGTAAACACTCCCAATGGGAAGCTAGCATTAATATTTTTTAGATTGTTTTGCCGGGCACCAATAACATCAATACTATTCTTCCATGACCTTCTTTTTTTAGGGACTGAAATTTCTAGTGTACCATTCAGGTATCCAGCAGTTAAAGAATTTGACTTTAATATTTCTGCATAGGATCCGGTGGCAACTACTTCGCCACCAAAAGTTCCGGCTTCTGGACCAATATCGATAATCTCATCGGCTGCCTTCATTATATCTTCATCGTGCTCAACAACAATTACGGTGTTCCCAAGTTTCTGAAGAGATTTTAAAACGTCTATTAGCCTTTCTGTGTCTTTTGGATGCAATCCAATGCTAGGTTCATCCAATATATACATTGATCCCACCAAACTACTCCCTAAGGAAGTGGCAAGGTTAATACGTTGAGATTCTCCTCCTGATAAAGTGTTGGATTTACGATTCAGTGTTAAATAGCTCAGACCAACGTTCATTAAGAACGAAAGACGGTTGTTGATCTCTAGCAAAAGCCTTTTTGCAATAACCTTGTCGTATTCATTAAGTTTCAGCTTGCTAAAAAATTCAGCCACTTCATCGAGAGGTAATTCTACTAACTCCTGAATTGATGTCCCATCAACTTTAACATATTCTGCTTCTAGTCGGAGTCTCTTACCACTACAAGTGCTACATTTTGTTTTTCCGCGATAGCGTGATAACATCACCCTATTCTGAATTTTGTAGTTTTTTGATTCCAGACCCTTGAAGAACGTATTAAGTCCGTCAAAAAATTCATTTCCATCCCAAACCAATCGTTTGTGCTCTTCAGATAGTTCAAACCAAGGTTTATGGATGGGAAAGTCAAATTTATATGCGTTATTAACTAATTCATCTCTGTACCAGCTCATACTTTCTCCACGCCAAGGGTAAAGTGCATTATCGTATATCGAGAGTCCCGTATTCGGAATGACTAAGTCTGAATCAATACCAATTACATCTCCGTAGCCCTCACAAGTAGGGCAGGCACCAAATGGATTGTTAAAACTAAACAAATGCTGATTTGGTTCAACAAAACTGAGTCCATCAGCTTCAAATCGATTGTTGAACTCTGTAATTTTTTTATCAGACAGATCTTCGATAAACAATTCTCCCTTACCTTCAAAAAACGCCATTTGAACAGCATCCGCCAAGCGATTATAAAAATCTTCATCATCCAGAGTGATAATCCTGTCAACTACAAGTTCTATTCTCTCATTAGATGAAAAGGCCTTAATTTCATCAATCCTAATAACCTTTCCATTCGCTTTCACGCGCGCATAGCCCTGCTGTGCTAAAGCATTCAACTTATTCTCCATGGTTCTTCCTTCCTCCAATTGAATAGGAGCTAGGAGTAGGAGTTTACTTCTTATTTGGAATTTTTTAATAAAACTAATAACATCTGTGACGGTATCTTTTTTTACTTCTCTGCCTGAGATAGGTGAAATGGTTTTACCAATTCTTGTATATAAAAGCTTAAGATAATCGTAGATTTCGGTTGATGTACCTACAGTTGAACGTGGATTGGTTGAGTTTACTTTTTGTTCAATTGCAATTGCCGGGGAGATACCCTTAATAGAATCTACTTTAGGTTTATCTAGTTTACCAAGAAATTGTCTGGCGTATGAAGATAAACTTTCTACATACCTACGTTGTCCCTCGGCATATAAGGTATCAAAAGCGAGTGATGATTTCCCACTACCAGAAAGCCCTGTTATCACCACTAATTTGTTTCTAGGGATAACAACCGAGATGTTTTTTAGGTTGTGTAATCTAGCGCCTTGAATTACAATGTTCTTTTTAATGTCTACGTTGTCAATGTTCAATTTTTAACTGATTTTAGTGGAATTTTGCAAAGATAGCACATTGGTTTCGTGATTAAAACTCTGGGTTGATTATATTTTTTTATGGAATTATTTAACTTTTTTTTGTTAGTGTGGACTCTTTGTTGTTATATTTACGCCAATCATATTGTTCATCTAAATTTTCGCCTATAGCATATTACTACTTTTTATAATTAAAATTATAACAACTGAGCAACCAAATTGACGTTGTTTATTTTAAAAAGGTATTGATATGAAAAAAATCATGAACACTGATGCGGTTCTAGTGAGCGCATATATTGAAGGCGACGAGTCTGCTCTTTCAGATTTAGTTACTCGCCATAAGCAAAGAATTTTCAGTTTTATTTATTCGAAGGTATTTGACCGGGATGTCACGGAAGATATCTTTCAAGATACGTTTATCAAAGTTATTAGAACCTTAAAAAGAGGGGCTTATAACGAGGAAGGGAAGTTTCTTCCATGGGTGATGCGAATTGCGCATAATTTGGTGATCGATCATTTTAGGAAGAATAATAGAATGCCAAAATTTGAAAATAGTGGCGACTTTAATATCTTCTCAGTCCTTTCTGATTCTTCTTTGAATGCTGAAAAAAGTATGATAAAGGGCCAGGTTGAAAATGATGTAAGACGATTAATTGAAGAACTCCCTGAAGATCAAAAAACAGTACTTTTAATGCGAATTTATAGGGATATGAGTTTTAAAGAAATTAGTGAACAAACTGGGGTAAGTATCAATACTGCCTTAGGAAGAATGCGTTATGCACTAATTAATTTGCGTAAAGTAATTGATAAACATAATATTATATTGACAAATTGATACAATAAAGTATTTTTTGCCGCGTTAAAAAGAAACATTAACTGCAAAATAGTGTTTTATGCAAAAAATTTACTCTGAAACTTCACATCCGGAGTGTGTGAATGAAAAATTAGCTCCTAGAGAAGAAACGATTAAATTTCTTCTTGATTATTCTAAGGCTTTAAGTGTTATAGATTATAATGAATTGAAGTTTGAAGCACTTCTAAACTAAACTTTGACCCTCCTTTGTTAGTAAATAAAGGAGGGTTTTTTATTTATACTCCGATGCTTTAGCGAATAAGTATTATTTCTTCTTTTTATAATATTCTTCTATCACTGTTTTTCTTCCAATTGTCTTTGTTATTATATCTTTATCTAAATTCCAGGCTCTTGCTGGAGAATATTGCCTTCCGTACCAAATAATTTGAAGGTGTAGTGCATTCCAAAGGTCTTTTGGGAATAATCTTTTAGCGTCCTTTTCAGTTTGCACAACGTTCTTGCCATTAGTGAGTCCCCACCGAAACATCAACCTGTGGATATGTGTGTCAACTGGAAAAGCTGGAATATTAAATGCTTGAGACATAACCACACTTGCTGTTTTATGACCAACCGATGGAAAAGACTCTAGAGCCTCAAAGCTCACTGGTACCATCCCATTATATTCTTCTATTAAAATTTTCGATAGGCCATAAATACCTTTTGACTTCATCGGGGATAGTCCAACGGGCCTAATTATCTCTCGAATTTCTTCAATAGATAATTTCACCATGTCATACGGATTGTCGGCAATTTCAAACAAAAGAGGAGTTATTTTATTTACTCGTACGTCTGTGCTTTGAGCAGAAAGCAATACAGCGATAAGAAGGGTATACGGGTCTTTGTGATCTAATGGAATTGGAATTTCTGGATATAATTGTTCCAAGGTATTAATGACGAAATTTACCTTTTCTTGCTTGGTCATTTTGATTACTTTTATACAAAAATAAGCTAAATGAATACATTACAAGTTGGAGACAAAGTACCAAATTTTATTTCTTTAGATCAAAACGGAAATACAGTGGCATTATCAGATTTTAAAGGAAAAAAGCTAGTGGTGTTTTTTTATCCTGCTGCAAGCACTCCTACTTGTACAATAGAGGCCTGTAACTTAAGAGATCATTTTAAAGAGCTAAAAGATGCGGGATATGAAATTCTTGGTGTAAGTAAGGATACCCAGCGGAAACAGAAGAATTTTAGTGATAAATACGACTTTCCCTTCCCGTTACTTGCTGATACTGCTAGAGAGGTTATTGAAGCTTTTGGTGTTTGGGGGCCAAAAAAGTTTATGGGTCGTTCTTACGACGGAATATACAGGAAGTCCTTCGTCATAAATGAAGACGGTATCGTTTCAAAAGTGATTGATAAAGTGAAGAGCAAGGAACATGCTAGTCAGATCTTAGATTAACTTTCGATTTCTGTCTTCTTTGAGATATAACCGAAAAGCTTTTTGTCCTTTATAATTTCTGAAACCCCTTTTGGTAACATTTCTCCCCATCCTTCTTCACCATTTTCAATCATTGAAAGTACTCGTCGTGAGAAAATATTAAGAACTTCTGGGTTATAATCGATAATATCTACAACCTTACCGTTGTATTTAAAGAACTTATAAAGCTCTTTCATTCGAGGATGTACTTTGAGGTTTTCACTAGTAGTATATTCTCCTGTTTCAGGATTCTTCATAGGATACAAGTACACCTTCAAGTCCTTAAAGAACAGTTTCCCGAAAGCCTCTAAAATCCCTCCACTAAGATGTCTATAGTATTTCTCGTCAAAAATATCGATAAGATTATTAACACCCATGGCAAGACCAAGACGCATTTTAGTATAGCGTGAAAAATACTCAACGAGTTTGTAATATTCTTGAAAATTTGAAATCATTACTGAATGCCCCAAGGAACATAGCAGTCTTGCGCGATCCATAAAATCCTCTTCATCAATTTCACCTTCTGCACGGAGATTAGATAATGTAATTTCAAAAATAACTTCCGTTCGATCTTTATCGACTCGGTTTTCGTTTAGAAACATTTTAAAAGATTTCTCGTACATATCGATGTTAACCTTGGTTACAGGACGAAAACTTCCTCTAAAGGCAAGAATGTTCTTTTTATATAAAATCTTAGCTGGAAGAATATTACGACCATCAGGATCGAACATCACAGCATCTGTCATTCCATTTTTAATAAGTTGTAAACTCATTAAACGGTTATCAACGTTTTCAAATCTCGGACCTGAAAAATTAATAGTATCGATTTCAATCTTATCTTTATCTATGTGGTCATATAAATAACGAAGAAGTTTCTTTGGTGCATCGTGCTTATAATAAGCACCATATATTAGGTTTACACCTAATATTCCGAG